>UYNY03000016.1 GCA_900620265.3 Nitrosopumilaceae archaeon
GCGTGGGGTTCCTCGCCGTCTTCTTCCCGGTCATGCTGGCCCCCATGCTGGCCAACCTCTCGGGCAAGATAAGCACCATGGTGTCGACTGCCATCACGTCGGCCAGCATGGCCGGATCGATCGGGCTGCGCGGGATGGCAAGGGGGATCCATGGCAGCGGGACCGCCGGGGCCGCGGGCGCCGCGTTTGGCGGGACGGGATCCGTGGGTGGTATACCGCGCGTCGCATCGGCCGACATTGGGAACGCCACCGGCGGGACGGGCGCCGCGCTCGGGGCGATATCCGGCATGGGATCCGGCATCATGCCGGGTTTGATGCCGGTATGATGCCTGGTATGATGCCTGGTATGATGCCCGGTATGATATCCAGCATGATGTCCGGGATCATACCGGGACTGCCGCCCGTTGCCGGCCTGCCAACTCCGCAGACTCCTGCCGCGTCCGGGGAGCAGGATCAAGAGCAGGATCAGACGGAGGACAACACCATGATGGAACCCGGTCCCTCCCTCAACATGCTGCACGGTGAGGGGTCCTGACGATACTCCCGCGCAGGCGCCTCGGTGAGAAGGTCGTACTCTCCGTGCCTGCCTCCTCCGAGATGGGCAACGGTACTATCCACGTTACAAACCTCGCTCTGGCATACGAGGTTGACGGGCGCGGGCTCTACCTGAACTTTATACCACGGGATATAATAATGGTGTCAGAAACCGGCTCCCTGATGGGATCAAAGAGGATTACCATAGCATGGAAGGAGGACGGCCGGAAGCACTCGTTTGACATACGCACCAGACGGCACAAAGAACTGTTGGAGGCGCTGGCGTCTTAGGTGGTCCAGTCCCTTATCGCGTCAATTACGGCTTGGTGGAGCCTCTTTGCGGACCTGCTGCGTATCCTGTACGCGAGGGGCTTGCCGTTCCTTGCTGCCTCTATCCTAACTATGCCCGCGTCCTCCCTCGCGCACCTGATCTCCTCGTATGCTATCTCGACCCTCTCCCCGTACCCGACAAAGTCCAGCACCACGGACTCGGGCCCCATGACGGCGATACATTGGGCTCCCTCAACCGAGCACCTGAAGGGCCTTGCTGGCATGGCCCTCCATGCAGGATCGGAATAAAAGCCGGCGGCCTCGTGGGGGTGGTGCGCGCATGTGCCAGCATGCATCCGTTACAACACGCACCGAATCACACAAGGCCTTGCGGGCGGATCCGGCGATCCATCCACTCAAAAAAACACGATCTATAAATACAAGTACCGTAAAGTACCGTACCATGCACCAGATCCACGCCTGCAGGCACGAGAACCCGTGCCGGATCGAAAGGACCCACGAGGGGGAGAGCGTCTGCTCCTGCGGCACCGTGCTGGAGGAGCGCCTCCCGGAGGAGACCGGCCCCTCGCCAAAGTACTCCGTGTCGCTGTACCACCGGCTCGAAAAGGGCGGGGATCCCCGGGGGATGAAGGTGGTAAACCGCAGGTTGCACATCTACGAGTCCAGTCTCTCCGAGTTCTCCAACATCTGCGGCAAGCTCGGCATGCCGGACAGCGTGCAGGACAAGGCGTGGTCCACCTACCACAAGTACCGCTCTGGGACGTATTACAGCCGCGCAAAGTGCGCCATGCACTCGATATTCAGCGCGTGCCGCGAGGCGGGCATTCCCGTGAACGAGGGGACGATTCAGGACACTATACAGTCCGTGATGGGGGTGAAGAGCGCCCCCAACTCGCTGTCCGTCATATCAGAGATGCGCGAGGAGATCATACAGATGGGGATCGACTCGAACCAGGGCCACTCCAGCGAGTACTACCTGAATCTGGAGATAAAGCAGGCGTACACGAGGTTCAGCAAGGCGGACGCCGACCGGTTCAAGATAATACTGATGAGGCTCTATGCGGGGTCGATAGGCAACGGGCAGGACAGGGCGCTAAGGGCGTCCAAGGGCGCATACGGGGAGATGGGGGCATCACGGACAGTATAGAGCGCGACCACGTAATCGAGGTGGGGGCCTCCTCCATTCAGGATCTCCCTGTGATTGTCAAGAACGTCTCGCCACGATACATCAAGATGGTCGCTGAAAGGGCAGCGGATGATGAGATCCTGCAGCCGGTGGGGGTGGGCAGGGTCAACGGACTGCTGTACCCGATAGCCGGTCCGGAGGTGGTAATGGGGCTGCGCAAGGCAAAGGCCGAGACGATCCGCGTCCTGGTGACCGACTATCCATCCATGAGGGATCTGCTGGCGGCCCACGTCCGGGCCAACTACGAGCCGCACAGGATCGACCCGCTCCGCATACGGGACACCGTGCTCTACATGGCAAAGGAATACGAGATGAGCATAGACGACGTGTGCAAGCTGCTCTGGCTTGACAGGCGCCGCAACCTGCTTGAGGCGGTGCATTACGAGATCCTGGACGAGACCAGGGCGATACTTGAGGAGATGGTGGCCGAGGTGTCAAAAAAGATGTCGGATCCCACCCTCCCCGCGTACTATATCCGCCGGCTCTCTCAGATCGACGGGGAGGCCCAGATCACCGCGGCCAAGGAGCTAAAGGTCGCCACCATCAACAACATGACAAACGACGACTGGTCCCAGTGGCTCCGGTATGACGCCGTAAAGAACTTTATAGCGGCGCGCGAGGCGGACCGCAAGAAGCGCAAGCTAAAGGCGGAGGAAAAGGCCGCAAAGGAGGTGGAGCTCGAGAATCTTAGAAAGAAGGATGCCAAGAGCAAGGTCCTCGACGATGAGACGCTGAAAAAGGCCGAAAAGTTCGTCGGTGATGACAGGAACCTGCTGTTCCTGCCGGCCGGCACGTACGGCGACATGCTCCTAGACAAAAAGACCGGCCGGGTTGCTAACGTGTCCGACAAGGAAGGCGTCGTGAGCATCACGGACGACAAGGGACTGACAAAGGTCGTGCTCAGCGAGCGTGCCATAGAATACCTTGGGATGAGGGAGAAGAAGGTGAATACGTACCTCTATTCCAGCCTTGCCAAGGCCAGCAAGATGCTTGCAAAGTCAAAGGAGCAGGGGGCGCGATGCGCCATCCTTACCGACACCAGGGTGCCAACCAAATGACGGCCCGTGATACCGCCCGACTGTTCCAATCAAAGAGGAGTCGTCCCGGATCCCTGGAATACACGGCCCTGTTATCGTGCTATATTGACGGCGCGGTCAACGCCTCGGATCTGGGCGGAGGATCCAGCTCATACAGCGCATTGTCCAGACTTGCAAGATCCGGAGAGCTCTCAAAGGACGGGGACGGTCTGCATGGCAAGTACGTCCTGACGCAGCGCGGGAGGTTTACCGCGCTCACTGCCATACTGGAGGTCAGCTTTACGTCCCTTTGCATAATGGCAGAGGTGTACAACATGCACAAGCTCCAGCTCAAGAACGGATGCAGGCTCAAGTATTCGCTGCTTGAAATGGACAGGCTGCTGCACGGCGTGCGCACCGAGCTCCAGATAAGGCAAGCCGTATGGAACCTCACACAGGCAGGGTTCACCCTCTCGGTATCAGACCACCTGATGGCGCTAGAGCCGAAGACCATGGATCTCCTACGGGGCCACAACGCGGTGCTGTCGGAGATGCACGAGTGGCTGCACCGCGTCCCGTGGAATGCCACGATCGAGTCGCTGGAGGGAGGGTGATGCTGGATCTGCCGCGGCTCGTGCTGGCCGCCGCGATACTGGGGATCGCCTCGTACCACGACATCCGGACACGGGAGATCCCAGACTATCTGTGGGCCGTCTGCGGGGTATCGGGCGCCCTGCTGTATCTGCTTGACTGGCAGGACGTGGATCTGTTCGTGGCATTCTCGATGGCGTCAGGCGGACTGCTGTCCCTACTCGCGTGGAAGGTATTCCCGATGGGGGAGGCCGACGTGCTGGCCATACTGGCCATATCCGTGGCGTATCCTGTCGCCTTTGACGGCATCATGGTGCCCGCCGTCGTCTTTTTCGGAGGGCTGCTGTTAGAGCACATGGCCGCCCTCTTTTACAACCTGCGGTACAACGTCGAGGACCTTGCGCGCGGCAGGCTGTTCCCCGGCATCAGCGGTCCCTGGCACGCCCGGATCGCCGCGTTCTATTCGGTGCACGCCCGGCGCCCCCACGAGAGGTTCACGTTCTGCGCAGAGCGGGTGGTGGACGGGCGGCGCACGATCAGCCTCAGGACGCCGTCCCCCGACTCGGAGTACGAGACAAGGCAGGGGGTGCTCGTGACATGGGCCATGCCCGCGTTCCCGTTCATGCTGGCCGCCCTGGCGGCCGGCGTCGTCGTGGCATATCTTAGCTCCCCGGCTCCCTGATTCCGGGAGCGACGGCCTGTGCAACGTGGCGGCCGGCGTGCCATCCGGGCGCGTCCGCCCCCCTTAAACGAGACGCGTGATCTTGGTACCGCCAGACGCCCGCGGCACCGCGGCCCAGCTTCCCGGGTGTAAGTGTCGGGGCCTGGCACCTGTAAATCCCTGACCTGTCTCTACCTGCCGTGTCACTGTAGCGCGTCCATCAGGTCCCCCAACGGCTCTGGATCAGGCCGCTTTTGGGCCTCCATGTGCCCCCCGTCCGGGACGCGGGCACCGCCGCGCCCCAAGCGTTATAGCTCCCGTTGCCGCCCGGATCCCACATGGGCGCCACCTTTTGGATCATGGTCGTCATCTCCATCGTGGCGGTGGCGGGGTCGGGCGGCTGGGCGCTCCTGCTGGTCGTCCCCTACTTTTTCTTCGTATGGCGTGATGCCTACCGCAAGGATCTCCTAAAGCGGGCAAGCGAGGACGATCTGGAAGATCCCATCAACGGTGCGGTGCTTGGCGACATGTCCTATGAGGACCACGCGGCGAACGAGGAGTTCCAGAAAAAACTGGATGGGTGGCGGTAGGTCCCGTACTACGGGCGGGGCCGACAACGCTTACCCCCCTTAAATACAACCGCCCCTTGGGGGTCATGCTCAAGATGGGACTTGACATCGGGACGGGCTTTGTAAAGTGCGTCTCAAACTGCGGCACCACCCGATTCCCCTCCCTGTACGTGCGCAGGACGCACGGCGACTGGGGCGGCTGCGTGGAGGCGGTCGGCGACAAGGCGGCACGGATGCTGCGCACCCCCGGGGCGGCCACCATCCGGCCCATCAAGAACGGCAGGCCGGATCCCAGGTACGTCAAGCAGACCGAGTCGCTCGTCGCGGAGACCGTAGAGTCGCTAAAGAAGATCGGCGGGCGCGAGGCCGAGGGCGGCGTCTCCAAGATAGCGGTCGGCCTCCCCTACGAGGCATCTGACTTTCGCGAGTCGATGGCAAGGATGGTGAAAAAGGTCACCGGGGCGGACGAGTGCACCGTCGTGGCGCAGGCGGTCGGCACCCTGATCGACATGGGGATGGAGTCGGGCGTGGTCGTCTCCATCGGACAGGGGACCACCGAGATCGTCGTGATCGAGGACGACGAGGTGATCGACGGGGAGAGCTCCTCCTGGGCGTCGGCGTTCATCACCGGCAAGATCGGAAAGTTTGCCTACCTGAACACCGCCGAGCTCTCAAAGCGCAGGGATGCCTGCAAGAAGCACGCCAAGTCCATGGCGGAAGGGCTGGCCCCCGAGGTGTTGGACAAGGCAACATCGTACAGCGACAGGACGGTCGTGATATCGGGCGGCGGCATCCTGATCCCGGGGGTCCGGGAGGAGCTGGTGCCGAGGCTGAAGGGGTTCCAGGTACGTGTGTCTACCAACCCGGTGATGAGCAACGCGGCGGGACTCTACAAGCTGGTGAAATAGATGAAGTACTGGAGGCTCGCAAACAGGAAAAAGCAAAAGGGGTACCTTGACAAGGTCAAAAAGTTCCTGCCGGGGCCGGGGGACCTTGCCGCCTGCTCCGTCAGGATACCCGTCGAGATGGACAAAAAGGCGGCCATCGCGGCGGCCAGCGGCCTTGCGAGCGCCGGCATCAGGAGCTTTGAGCTCTGGTGGGACGCCGACCAAAAGTCGCTGAAGTTCGTGCTGGTGGCCCAGAGGGACGACCTTGCCGCCTATATGCAGGCGTTCCGCAACATGTACCCCAACGCGGTCTTTGACATGCTGGAGAGGACGACCCCCGACTGGTACACGCAGAAGACAAAGTGCCAGATCTTTGATGTAGCCCCCTACCACGGGCACTATGCGTCCGTCTTCGACCAGGCAAGGGCCCACCAGCTGGTCACCCAGCTGGCAAACACCATACAGCTGTCAAGGCGGGCGTGGATACAGATGGTCTTCGTGCACAGGTCGTTCGCAAAGTTCATGACAGGACACGTCCACAACCTTGACAAAAAGAACCGGGAGATCTGCCGGGGAGGATACGTGAGCAACGCCGAGATCCTGATGTATCCGGACAAAAAGCCCCACGACCACCCCGAGATGGGGCACGACTTTACCAACAACTATTCAGGGCTCCAAAAACACGCCACCCTGAAGATGCAGTCGGCCCAGGTGATGATGTGCGTACGCGGCATGATCCAGAGCGACAAGGACATTGATCTTAACTTTGACGAGATAGAGGCCCTCCCGGTGGAGAACATCTACTCGGGGCACGAGCACCTTACAAAGTACAGGTACCCACACGAAAAGTTCTGGGCCGGCGACCCCAAAAAGACCCGGATAAAGGTAAAGGGAGACAAGAACATACGGTGCAGGATCGACATATTCGCGTTCCGGATGGTGCCTGATCCGGTCCCCCTGCTGGGCCGCGCCCGGGACCGCTACTTCAACAAGGGGATCTTCGGGTACAGGGAGCGGCAGCCGCTCCCTTTTCTGATACTGAACCAGTCCGAGATGCCGCTCTTGATCCACCTTCCGGACTACATCACGCCCAACATCGAGACGACCCGTGGGGTCACGATGCCCACCAGGGCCTCCACAAAGAGGGGGGCGTGCCTCGGGTTTGCCGCGTCCATGGACGGGGGGGACAGGGGCTATGAGTGGGGCGGGATGGACCTCTCAAAGGACAAGAACGCGGCCGTTCTCTCCCCGGCTGACCTTGCCACCCACATCTATGCCGTCGGGGCGTCCGGCTCTGGCAAGACGTCCCTGATACGGCTGATAGCAAAGCACCTCGAGGCGTGGAACGCCAACGGGACCATCCCCAACGCGTTCATCTACGTGGATCCAAAGGGGGATGACTCCCACAAGTTCGCAAGGCAGCACGACCCCGGCACCTTGGATCAGGTGCACTATCTGGATCCGCAGGCAACAAAGTTCTCGATAAACCCGCTCGAGCTACCCGACCACGCCCCGTGGGAGCGTGAGGAGGTGGTATCAAGGTATGTCGGCTATTTCATGAAGACGATCGAGGAGTGGTACCAGCAGTCCCAGAGCTATGTTCAGATGGAGAGGATCTTCCGGGCCCTGCTGTTCTACATCTACATCAAGCACGACGCCCCCACGTTCCTCGACATACACAACATCATACTCCAGCTCCAGGATCGGGGCAAGGACGCCATGCCCGAGCTGATCAAGACGTTCGGAGAGCCGGATCCTGAGATGAGGCAGGCCCTTGAGAGCATCGCCACACTGCGCGGGGAGGCGTTCACGCCCCTCCTGAACCGGGTCGAGCAGTTTGCCACCGACCCGGTCCTCAAGAGGATGTTCTCGGTCCGCGAGGGCACGGTCGACTTTTGGGAGCTGATCGAGCCCGGCCACCAGACCATAGTGAGGATCTCCCCGCTCAACATGCCCCAGCACGTCCAGCCGCTCGCCATGCAGGCGTTCATACTAAAGCTGTGGTTCACGATCCAGGAGAGGGCGAACCGCGTCCAGGACGAGAAGAAGAGGACGCAGGTCGTGCTGGCTTTGGACGAGTTCCAGATAGTAAAGGACCTCCAGGTGCTCCAGCTGATGCTAGAGCAGGCAAGATCGCTGGGCCTGGGGCTTATCCTCTCCCACCAGACGACCGAGCAAATCAGCGACAAGCAGCTAGGGATCATCAGCGGCAACTCTGGCACCCAGCTGGTCGGACGGGTCAACGGCCGGGACGCCTCCCGGATATCCCAGATCTGGGATCCACAGTTCAGCAAGCAGCTTCACATCCAGCTCGCAAGCCAGGAGTACTTTCACTGGACGTTACGTGAAAAGGCCCCTCCGGGGCAGGAGCAACCGCCGCCGGCCCAGTTCTGGCTCTCGCCACCGCCGGAGCTGGGGTGCCCCGAGGACATGTACGCAAAGTTCATCGAGGATCAGCTGGCAAGGTACGGATCCGCCTCGCCGGGATCGGCCATATCGGAGGACGAGAGGGAGCGGAACAGGTGGATGTCGAGCATATCTGTGGATCTTCCCAGCCAGATGGAGTGGAGGATCATCTGCATGCTCTACAAGAACCCGATGCGCCAGTACGAGCTGGTGGGTGGACTGGATGTCTCCAACAGGACGGAGGTGGCCCCCGTGCTTGCCGGCATGGTCGGGAAGGGCCTCCTGTCCCGGAAGAACAACAACTCGCCGTACGAGCTGACCGACGCGTGCAGGTCAAAGTACCTTGACTTTGACCCCTCGAAGATAGGGACGGCCACTGATATCCCCGAGGTGGTCGAAAAGGTCGTCGACGCGTACATTTCAAGAAGGATGTTTCTTGCCGTCGCCCCCCAGCGCGTCAAGAAGGGGGAGGACAGGACGGATCTTGTGGCCTATGACTATGATAACGAGAACCCCATCAGCATAGAGGTCGAGTCGGAGAGCGAGGTACAGAGCCATCCGGAGCACGTCAAATACAACATGAAAAAATGGCACAAGATGGGGTTCAAGGAGTGCCATGTGTGGTCCAAGAGCTCCCGGATAAGGCAGATCCGGGACACGCTTCAAGAAGAGGAGCGGAAGGGCGTCATGATCGTGGTCACTTCATCTTGAGCTTTTCAAGACGGCTCCTGTTGTCCTTTTTCTTCTTCAGGGAGGCGTCCAGTTCCGCCTCATACGCGGGCCTCTCGGCCGGCTGCTCGGCCTTTACAGGCTTGGTGTCTCCCGAGCCCTTGTCGGCTTCAGACAGGTCTCTGGCCGTGATCTTTGAGGTTGTGGGCTTTATGACTATCTTGCCGTTAACAACGGCAAATTCCACATACTGTCCCTTCTCCAACCCTAGCGAATGTACGATCTTTGTCGGAATGGTCACTACGTATGACCCGCTATGTGTCTGCACAGTTCTTTGTATCCCGGCCATGATTTCCAAGGATCCGCCACATTTAAGCCCCAAATCCCACGTTTCATATGAAGCATATGCCCCTTCGCCGGCATCTGCGGTGAATTTCGCCGGGGATCACGGGGATCACGGGGATTTTTTCGCCGGCATCTGCGGTGAATTTCGCCGGGGATCACGGGGATCACGGGGATTTTTTCGCCGGCATCTGCGGTGAATTTCGCCGGGGATCACGGGGAGATGATCCCCCTACGCACGACGAGCCCGCCCCCTGCCGACTCGCATTCCCTCATAGAAACCAGAAAACACGCGCCCAGCGCACCACTCACGTGGAGTACCCAAAACACCGGCTGGCCCTCTCGGGCCCCCGCTCCCCCACCACCTGACCGGGCCTGTATATCAGCCCCGCGCCCCAAATACTTAACACCGGGTAAAACCCATCTCACACCCCAAATACTTGACACATAGACCTGGATCGCGCGCTTTCACGAAACAGCCACATGTCATGACACGTCACATCATAGGCGGGCCCTGAAGGCCCGCCCGGCGCCCCCCCCCTTGTCATGTGACGGCCCGGCCTCTGGCCGGGCTTTGATCTGTAATATTTCTTGGCTCGGCGTCTTGGCTCGGCGTCTTGGCTCGGCGTCATGGCTCGGCGTCATGGCTCGGCGTCATGGCTCGGCTTGACGGCTCGGCGCCCCCCATCATTCGTCCTGTCGTATCAGTCACCGACTCCGGGTTCGGCCCCCGCTCCCAGAGATCTCCCGGACATACAGCAGGACGGCGCCTACCCCGGAGACACCGCCCGCCAGAATCAGCGCCATACACACGGGACACGCTACATAGTCATCAAACGTCTTTCCGGCAAGCTCCGGCTTTGGACCGTCCCACGCGAGGGCCACTATGGACAGCCCCACCAGGACTACAGCAGCCCAGCAGGCGACCCCGTACACGGCACGGCCTACCCTGACGGTTAATAAAAAATAAGGGCGGCAAACGCCCTAGCAGGCGCCCGCGCAGCACCCTGTCATGATGTCTGTACGTCTGGCCCGGATCTGATCGCCGTCGACGGCGAACGCCATGGACTGGCCGGCCTCAAAGCCCAGGGCGCGGACCAGCCCGGCCGGGATGGTCACAAAGTACGTGCCCCGGGTCGACTGTACCATCCTGACGGACGCCCTGTCCTCGGGACCGGGCGCAAAGCCCGGATCATACGCCCTGATGAGCAGGGCGCCGTCGGTCGGCAGGAGTACCACGCATGGCGAGCGCCCCGTACAACACATCCGGGCCACCTGTTGGGGTAGCGACACCACGAGGGAGCCGTTCCTCTTGCGGATCTTGCGGATCTCGTCCATGGTATCAGTACACACCGCGCATAAAAGGACGGCGCGGACGACATCCGGACACGGTAGACTGGCAAATAGGAAGGGGGATGAAACCCCTTAAATCATGTTCCGGATGTGGGTGGAAGGATGGGCGATTATAACGAGGCCTTCAGGAACGGCAGCTCGAGGGCGGAGGCCGGACAGTATGAGGAGGGGGCGCGGTGGTTTGACAGGGCGCTGGATGCGAGGCCGGGGGACGCGAGGGCCCTCTACTACAAGGGCATATGCATCGCGGGGCTGGGGCGGCACGCCGAGGCGATATGGCACTATGACCGGGCGCTGGAGGCTGACCCGACGGAGCCTTTCCTGCTCTTCCACAAGGGAATGTCCCTCACTAGGGTGGATCGGCACGAGGAGGCCATCAAGTGCTATGAAAAGGCCCTAGAGGAGAGGCCCGGCGACTATAACATTCTCTACTACAGGGGCCGGGCGCTCGCCGCGATTGGCCGCCACGAGGACGCCGTATCATCATATGGTCGGGCTCTTGATGAACGCCCGGGTGATCCGGACTTTCTATATGCAAGGGGCAGGTCGCTGATCATGCTGGGCCGCCACGGGGAGGCCATCGGGTGCTTTGACGGGGTATTGGAGTCAAAGCCGGGTAATCACGCTGCGCTGTACTACAAGGGACTGGTCCTTGTGGAGACCGGCATGGGCTCAGAGGCGATCGAATGCTTTGATCTGGCCCTGAAGTTGGAGCCGGACGACCCCGAGATCCTAGTTGAAAAGGGACGCCTGCTTGCAAAGGAGGAGAACTTTGCGGACTCTCTGGCATGTTTTGACAGGGCGCTGGCGTCAAGGCCCGACGACCCGTACATACTGTTCAACAAGGGTGACGCGCTCTCAGAGTCGAACCGGCACGAGGAGGCCATCAGGTGCTTTGACGCGATTCTGGGAAAGGATCCGGGTAGCCGCCACGTAAACCATGCCAAGGGGGTGTCGCTTGTAAAGACGGGCCGCCGCGAGGAGGCCATCGCCTGCTTTGACAGGGGGCTAGAGACGTGGCCGTACGACCTCGACCTGCTCATGTTCAAGAAGTCTGTACTGGAGGATCTCGGCCGCCACGAGGAGGCAATCAAATGCATCGACAAGATACTGGAGGCGGACCCGTCCGCCAAGCCCTTCTTGGACGACAAGGGTGTCTGCCTTGCGAAGCTCGGCCGCCACGATGAGGCAATATCATGTTATGACGCAGCGCTGGAGGCAGCGCCCGAGCATCGCGAGGCCCTGCTCAACAAGGGAAACTCACTTGCGGAGCTCGGCCGCCACAAGGAGGCGATAACTTGCTATGACACGGCGCTGGAGATGTATCCGGACGATTATTACCCGCTCAGCCGCAAGGGGAGGTTGCTTGCTGGCCTCGGGAATCACGAGGACGCCGCCGCGTGCCTTGACGCCGCGCTGCTGCTGAGGCCGGACGTTGCAGAGGCATGGATCCAGAGGGCGAACCTGTTCATGGACCGGCGGATCAACGACAAGGCCCTGAAGTACTTTGACAGGGCCGTCAGGGCGGAGCCGGACAACTCTGGGGCGGTACGAGGCAGGGGGATCCTGCTCATGCATCTCGGGCGCCACCACGAGGCGGCGGCCTGCTTTGAGCGGGCCCTCGAGATCGATCCCGGCGACGATTGCGCTGCCGACGGAAGGGACATCTCGATCAAGGCGCTGGATGCGGCGATGGGAGCGGCTGTGCGGGGAGCGGGGCGGCCTGACGTGTCCTACATGCTGTGCGGTGAGGCCCGTGCACTTGCGTATCGCGGCCGCCACGAGGACGCCATAGCGTGCCTTGACAGGCTCTTGGGCGAGAGGCCCGGTGATCCGGTGTTTCTCCACTACAAGGGACGCCTGCTTGGCCAGACAAGGAGGCACGGGGAGGCCCTGTCGTGCCTTGAGACGTCCCTTGACGCCAGACCCGGCGACCCCGAGACGCTCAACGACATGGGCGTCACCCTGGTGGGCTTGGGCAGGCACGAGGAGGGGCTGGCGTGCTATGACCGGGCACTGGATACCATGCACGATGACCCGGACGTGCTGGCCAACAGGGCGTCCGTGCTGTCAAACCTTGGCCGCCACGAAGAGGCGCTAGAGTGCTTTGACAGTGCGCTCGTGGAGGATCACCTCCACCTTTACGCGCTGTCAGGCAAGGCGGTCCTGCTTGCTCGGATGGGCCGCGACGGGGAGGCCGTCGAGTGCTTTAACAGGGTGCTTCTAGCCGAGCCGTGGAACCCCGACGTGCTGGCCCGGAAGGGACGCTCACTTGCCTGCCTCGGCCGCCACGAGAAGGCCTTGGAATATAGCTAGGATCATAAATTTCTGATCGCCGTCAGAGGTGCCCTTTGCATGAACTTTTTGATGTCCAGCCTGATCCTGACCGTCCTAAAGTACTCCGACACCACGTGCAGGAACTCTTGGAAGTCC
>UYNY03000017.1 GCA_900620265.3 Nitrosopumilaceae archaeon
ATAGACGACTCGCACGGGATATGGAGGTGCCACTTTGCCGGGTCGTGCAGCCAGGTATGCCCCAAGGGGGTGGATCCGGCCATGGGGATACAGCTGCTGCGCGGCTACATGCTGGGGTTCCGCGGCTAGCACGCCTGCGCGGGGCGCAACGCCGTGGCCGACCGGCGGTACCCGCAGGCTCAGTGGTCGTAGCGCATGTTCTGCAGCCCCACCTTGAACCCCCTCCTAACCTGGAACGGGATTATGTGGTCCGGGCAGTTGAGGGCCGTCTTGTAGCAGCCCTTCCCGGCGGATATCTCGACCAGCGCGTCCATCAGCATGTCCCCGATCCCGCGCTTTTGGTACTCGCCTGACACCACGGTGTCCTCGATGTGCCCCACCCTGCCCCCGTTATGGATGAACTTGTGGTCGATAAAGATCGATCCCGTCCCCACTATGCTCCCCCCGGCCTCGGCCACCAGCACTATGTGGTCGGGGTTCGAGTCTATCATCCGGAACACCTCCTCGGCCTTTTCCCGCCTGATCCCGCTTGTGGGCTTTAGGTGGTCAAGCGTCTCAAGAAACCCGTTCCAGATGTCCCCGGCTTCCAGCTCCCTTATCTTTACCTCCACGGCCGCGTCCTCCCGGCCCCGGCTATATATCACAACTGCCCGGCCGCCGCGCCGGCCGGACGCCCCCGCCCCGGCCCCCCGGGCCGCGCGTGGGCGCAAATATAAGAACGCGGGCCGCCCGCGCCGCGAGTTGCCGGATATCAGGGTCACGTACACGGGGATCGTCTCGTTCTTCCTGCGGCTGGCCGTCATGGCCGGCAACATGGCGTTCCTGCTGGTCATGACGAGGAGCCTCTCGACTGACGAGTACGGCGCCTGGGGGATCATCGGCAGCATGCTCGCGTACGCGGTGGTCGCCGAGGTCATAGTGGGGTACTGGGTGTCCCGCGAGATCGCGAGGGGCAAAGAGTCCGGCCCCGCCGCCCTCGCGACAAGCGGCATCCTCTCGGTCGGCGGGACGGCCGCGTACGTGCTTCTCGCGGTCCTTGTCGGCGCACAGTCGGGGGCCGACCCGTACGTGCTGCTCCTGGCGGCGGCCCTGGTGCCGCTCAGGTACGTGCAGGCCACCCTCTCAAAGATAAACCTCAGCTGGAGGCCGCACACGACCAGCTATGCGCTGGTGGTCCAGTCGGTCCTGCACGTCCCGCTCTCGCTGCTGCTGATCTACCAACTTGACTGGGGGATCGCGGGGGCCGTCGCCACAGTTCTCGCCGGCCAGGCCGCCTGCTGCGCCATGCTTGCCGCGTACGCGCGCGAAAAGCTGCGGGGGCGGCCGGACCTCGGCCGCGCGAGGCGGTGGTTCCGCCTCTCATGGGTCTCCATATACCCCACCATCGCGGCGATCATATTCAGGGTGGACGTCCTGGCGGTCGCGGCCCTTGCCGGCTCCGTCACGCTGGTCGCGTCGTGGACCGCCGTCTTTACCGTCGCGTTCACCATAACCCACGCCTCGCAGGTCGCGACGGCCCTGTACCCGAGGCTGCTCGGCGGCACCGGCGCGGCCCACGTCCGGGACAACATGGCCCTCTTCTTCTACCTCGGGATCCCGCTTGCGGCCGTGATAATCGTCCTTGCAAGGCCCATAATGTACGCGCTGAACCCCGCGTACGAGGAGGCCCACCTTGCCCTCTCGATCCTCTCCGTCGGCATGTTCCTCACCGCGCTGACGGCCGTGCTGCAGCTGATCCTCGAGGGAAACGAGGACGTCGACTCTGGGCGGTCCTCCGGCAGGGACATCCTCGGGAGCCGCCTCTTCCTGGTGCCCACCGTCAACGCCGTCCAGTACCTCGGGTACATCGGGGCGCTGGCAGCGGCGCTCCTGTACCTCGGGGGATCTGTCCCGGACGCCCAGATGCTCCTGGCGTGGGCCTGCATAGCCACCGCGTCCCGGGTCCCTGCGGTCATCTACCAGTACGTCCTGGCAAGGCGCGACGTGGGGCTCGAGGTGGGGGCCTCTAGCGTCGCAAGGTACCTGGCGGCCGCGGCGTGCGCCTTTGGCGCCGTATACCTGCTGCAGGGGGGGCTCCCGGCGGCTCCGCTAGCCGAGCTCCTCCCGGCGCTGCTAGGCCTGGCCGCGGCCGGCACCGCCGCGTATGCGGCGATCACCTGCGCGATAGACGGCAGGGCCAGGGGGCTTGCGGCCGCGGCCGTCCGCAGGATGGGCCGGGCCCGGCAATAACCGATATATCGGCAGCCCGGGCGGCCCCTCCCATGAGGCTGCTCATCGGGGCCGGCCCCAACAGGCTCCGCCACGTGGGCATCCTGGCGGCCGGGCTTGAAAGGCTTGGCGTGACGTGCATGGTGGCAGACGACGACCCGTACGAGGGGTACCCCGGGGGCGACCTTGCGTCCTGGCCGAGGGCGGGCGCCAGGTTCGGCAGGCTGGTCTCGGGGTTCGAGCCCGACGTCATAATGGCCGACCGGATCCGGGGCTTTGCGGCGCGCGCCGTGGCGTCGGGCATACCGACCGTGGTCCACCTGCGGGGCGACTATTGGGAGGAGATGCGCCTTGCGTTTGAAGAGTCGGGGGTGGTAAGGCGCGCCGCGCTCGGGCGCCGCGCGGCAGTATCGGCAAGGTGCCTTGAGGGCGCCGCGGCAATCATGCCGATCTGCACCTACCTTGAGAGGACCGCCGCCGAGAGGCTGCCTAACTCGCGCATCGCCCCGCTGCAGAACTACCTTGACGTGGACGGCTGGCCCCGCCCGGAACCCATGGATCTGCGCCACCCGTGCGTCGGGCTGCTGCAGCACGCGGTATCCCAGAGCAAGAGTGGCGTCATGGCCGACCTTGCCGACGCCGTACAGGGGATGCCGGACGTGACGTTCTACTGGGCGGGCACCGGCAAGTACTCGCACAGGGTCCGGGACGCGCTGGGCCGGTTCCCCAACTTTGTGGAGCTCGGGCGCGTCCAGTACCCGGACGGCGCCGCGGCGTTTTTGGCCGGGATCGACGTGTACGCGCTCATCACGGAGCTGGAGATGTCGCCAAGCTCGATCCTCGAGGCGCAGCTCTCAGGAAAGCCCGTCCTCGGATCCGACGTGTACGGCGTGCCGGACGTCATGGTGGATGGGGAGACCGGGTTCCTCGTAGGGGCGGGCGACCGGGAGGGGTGGTCGCGCCGGATACGGCAGCTGCTTGACGACCCGGATCTTGCATCGCGCATGGGGGAGGCCGGCAGAAAATTCGTCCTTGGAAGCTTTGGCGTCGAAAAGAGGGCCGCCGAGTTGGCGGAGATACTAGAGTCGGTATCTAGGCCGGGCCGCCGCTAGGAGGCGGCGCCGGGCCGCCCGCCTGGCCGGCCGCCGGATCCCCGGCCTGCCCTCCCTGCTGGCCCCCGGCCTTTTTCGGGTTGGGGCTCGAGTTGACCTGGTTGTTTATCTGCTCCGCCATGAAGTGGTTCGAGACGTTCACCTTTACGTCGTCGATCCCGTCTATCTTTAGCAGGTTGTCGTGTATGTCCTGGCATATCTTGAACCCGAATACGGCCGGGCAGAACGGGCTGGTAAGGTGCAGGTCCACCTTTACGTCGGACCCCGCTATGTCCACCTCGTCTATGAGCTCCAGCTCGGTGATGGTGGTGTTTATCTCAGGATCGACGATCTTTGAGAGCTCGTCGAATATCTTTACGCGCATCTGCCTCGCGTCGTCTCCCATGCCGGCCCCCCGCATGGATCCTATATATAACAACTTCTGAGATCCGCCCCCGTGTACCGGGCCAGGATGGGGGGCGGGATGGGGGACGGCCCCCTCGGGTACGTCTCGTCGATGGCCGACGACGCCGAGCTCCTCATGTACGACATTGACGGCAGCCGGGCCCACGTCCTGATGCTCGAGGCCCGCCGGATAATCCCTCGGAGGGACGCGGGCAGGATCCTGGCCGCCCTCTCGAGGGCCGAGGCCGGCGTCCCGGCCGGCAGGGCCGAGGACATACACGAGGCGCTCGAGGCGGCCGTCGTGAGGGGCGCCGGGAGGGAGAGCGGGGGCCGGATGCACACGGGCCGGTCCCGCAACGACCAGGTTGCCCTTGACATGAGGATGAAGGTGCGCGATGACACCAACGCCATCTGCGGCATGGCCCTCGACCTTGCTGGGGCCCTCGTCGGGGTCGCGTCGGCGCACAAGAGGACCGCGATGCCGCTGTACACCCACATGCAGCAGGCGCAGCCGGGGCTGCTCTCCCACTATATGATCTCGCAGGCCGACGCGCTGCTCCGCGACGAGGAGCGCCTCTCGGGGTCGTACGCGCGCACCAACAAGAGCCCGCTCGGGGCGGGGCCGGCCGGCGGCACCGCCATACCGGTCGACAGGGCGATGGTCGCAAGGCTGCTCGGCTTTGACGGGATAGTGGAGAACTCGCTTGACGCGGCAGGCTCGCGCGACTTTGCCGCAGAGTACGTCTCTGTCCTTGCCATCATGATGGCGAACCTGAGCCGCCTGGCCGAGGACATGGTGGTCTGGTCGACCTCCGAGTTCGGGTTCGTCGAGCTCGCCGACGAGTTCGCGTCGCCGTCAAGCGTCATGCCGCAGAAGAAGAACCCCGACGTGCTGGAGCTGACGCGCGGCAGGGCCGGCCGCGTCCTCGGGGACCTCGTGGCAGTCATATCATCCTACAAGGGGCTCGCCTCGGGGTACGGGCGCGACCTCCAGGAGGCAAAGGGCGCCGTCTTTTCGGCCACGCGGATAGCGTCGGGCGCCCTCCCGGTCCTCGGCTCGCTGGTATCGACGGCCCGGTTTGACAGGGCAAGGATGCTAGAGGCCGCAGAGTCCGGCGGGATAACCGCGCTGGACGTCTCTGACGCGCTGGTCCGCGCCGGCGTCCCGTTCCGTACCACCCACGGGATCGCCGGCTCCCTCTCGCGCCTGGCCCATGAGGCCGGCGTGCCCGTCACGGGGGTCGGGATCAGGGAGGCCGGGATCGCCGCACGCGGGACGGGCGTGGACCCGCGCGCGGTCCTCGGGGCGGCCAGGTCCGCCACGGTCGAGGCCTCGCTCCGGGCCCGCGCGTCGGCCGGATCGGCCGGCTATTCGGCCCAGGCGGGGATGGTCTCATCGAGGCGGCGCGAGATAGCCGCGCGCAAGAGGCGCCTTGCCGTCAGGTCCAGGAGGGTCGCCGCCGCCGTCTCGGCGATGAGGAAGAGGGCCCGCCGCTAGAAGACCTGCTGCATGTCGCGCGTTATCTGCTCTATCTTCTTTGCGTACGCCTTGCGGGCCCTCTCGTTCTTCTTTAGGTTCAGGACGCCGCCGCACGAGGGGCACTTGAACATGCCCTCGAGCGCGTCCTCGAACGTGACGCGGTTGCACTCTGCGCTGCCGCAGTGGTAAAAGTCCGACGCGTTCTCATAGTCGAGGCGCTGCTGCAGGCGCTCCATTATCTTCTTCTTCTGGTTCTCGATAAAGTGCTCCACCTCGTCCCGCCGCGTCCTCCACCTGTAGACGAACCACCCCTTCCTCTCGTCCTTTACGCGGATGCCCGTTATCAGCGACTTGCCGAAGAGGTCGTAGAGCACCTTCCGCACCATGTTTATCCGGAGGCCCGTCGAGCTGGCGATCTCCTCGTCCGTCGCGTCCTCGGACTTTAGCAGCGACCTTGCCACCTTGAGGTACTCGTCGCCCCCTATCATGGAGGCTATCCGGGCGAACGGGTCCTCGTACTTTTCGGGCAACGCGGGGGCCGCCCCCGGCCCCCCGCTATTAACCCTTGTCAGAGGTGACGCGCGCGGGGCGGCCCGGGACGGGGGATGCGCCCGTGGAAGGGCCACCCCCCCGGGGGGGGGGGGCGCCGCCGCCGCGCGGATCCCGGCCCCGGAGCCGGGGACGCCGGCCCGATACGGGGGTGCGTGGCCCCCGGCGTTACGCGTGCAGGGCGGTGTCGACCGCCAGGTATGCGAACACGACGGCCACCGATGCCGCGAGGCACGCGAATGCAAGATCCGCCGCGGTCGGCCCCGCGCGGCGCCCGTGCAGGAGCCCCGCCAGCCTGGAGCACGTGCCGGCAATGCGGGACGCGTCGGCTAGCAGGAACGCCGACCACGATGCAAGCACGATGACGGCGGCCGCCACCAGCACGGCCGCCACGTTCCCGCCCGAGCAGGCGAGGGGGCCGCCGGCGCACCCGCCGTACGGGGAGAGGATCCATGCAAAGTGGACCGTGGCAAACATTGCGGCCGCAAAGACGGCGGCGACCAGCATGACGATGGCCGGTATCCTCAGCCATGACAGGATCCAGGCCCGCCCGGCGCGGGCCGTCACGGGGCGCCCCCCGACGCGAGCCGCAGCCGCAGGATCAGCATCAGCGAGATCCCGCCCACGGCGGCCAGCCCGAGGGCGGCGGCCAGGGCCGCATCGGCGGCCCTCATGCAACCGCCCGGCTAGTTCGCCCAGTGCCACGCCAGGACATAGCCTGCCCACCACCATACCGGCATCGGGTAACTGAACACCTCGGGATTAGGCTCCGGACCCTGCGTATTGTGATAATACGTCGATCCGGAGGGCTTTATGACGACCTGATCCCTGAACTCACCGCTATTGCACCCATAGGCGGACGCCGTTTTCGCATAATCATTGCCGTAATTTCCACCAAACTGCTGCAGTCCCGTGGCATAGAGCGGGACCTTGTGGTAACCCGCATCAAGCAGGTCCAGTATGGCAGCCGCCTTGGTTAGAAAACTCCCCACGGGCCTTTCCGGGGGTTCCTTGTGCGGATCGTCACCGCTGCCCCCGCACACCGTGCCCGGCAGGCCGTGGTATGCTGGCACATGGCCGTACATTCCAAACGGCCCGCCGGCCCGCGCGGCATCGTGCCCGGACCGGATGGGATGCGAGGCGGTCACCACTGACATGGCTGATTGATCAGGGTCACCGCGGTTTATAAAATTCCTGAATTTGCCGCCTACAAAGTCTTCAACGGCGGCGGCCAGCTCGGAGTTGCCGGGTTCCAGCTCATTGACACGTCCCAGCGACCCGTGCATTGCCCCAATCATGGCATTGTTATGAAGCGCATAGTCGTGTGCAATTGTAACATGGAGTGCCGATATGCCCGGATCAAGCAACGCGGCAGTCCCGTTCACCGTCAGGTACAGATCATCATCCATGGTTACGAACGGCCCCATGACGCCAAGCGCCCGATATATGTCACTTGCTGCATATGGATCGGTGCTGTCGCGGGCGTCGGCATTGGCATGGGGCATGGGCGTGACCATGGCAGTACCGCATGCCGCGGCCGCCACTGGCGGCAGGAGGCAGAGGGCCGTATTCTTTGATCCGCTCACGTTATCATTCGTTTGTTATGGTATATAACCACGACGTACTGCAGTAGTTACTGGTGTGCCCCGTGACTCCCGAGGCGGCCCCCCGTGCCCGGTCCGGGGGCCGCGTGGCGGCGGCCGTGGCGGGGCCGGGGGCCTGACACGCGGCACGGTCCCGCCGGCCGGGCCTGCGGGGGACGTGCACGGGTCCCTGTCCCTGAATATGGGGTCCCCCGACGGGCCAAAGCACGCGACGGGCGCCGCGGGTACCGCGGCCGGGCCGTATTTATCGGACGCGCCGTCTCCGCCCGCGCCGGCGCGCCGCCGATCGGCGGATCCCGCCCGGGATCGCCGCCCCCGTCACGTGGGGCGGCCCGGCCCCCCCACGACGCGCTTGCCGGTCCCCGACGGGATGATCCGGCTCCTGGCCCCCGCGAACCCGGCCCGGAACTGGGCGCCCCCCTGGATCCTGTCAAGGAAGACGGCCAGCGCGGCCACCTCCGAGTGCGGCTGGCTCCCGACGGCCACGTTATAGTCGGCAGAGTCGTAGACCCCGCGCGGCACCTTGCCGGCGCCCACCACGGCAAGCACCCTCTCCTCCGACGCTATCCTGCCCTGGATCTCCTCGACCGGCTCGCCGTACATGGTCAGGTGCGCGACGGCAAACCCGTCGCGGCGCTTTTGCGCCAGGACCCTCCTCCACCCCTCTATGATCTCCACCTCGAATGAGCCCCCCCACGTCCCGTTCACCGCAGATATGGTCTCCCTGATGTCAGGTGCCACGTCGTCCATCAGTATCCTCGAGGCCCCGAACGCCCTGGCCACCAGGGCCGCGTGCGTGGTGGTGCGGTCGTCCCGGACGAGGCGCTGCCCTATCCGGAGCACCTCTACCAGCAAGAGGGCCCCCCCGCCACGCGCGCGACGGCGCGGCCCAGGTCCTCGACGCCCTCGCCGGTCACCCCCGAGACGCGCGCGCACCTCCAGTCGCCCTCCAGCCCGAGGCAGGCCGACGGGTCGGGCGCCACGTCGGACTTGTTGAGCGCGTAGGCCATCCTCTCCCTGCCGACGCCGAGCTCGGCCAGCGTGCGCACGCAGCTTGAGAACTTTGCGCGCGCCGCGTCCGGCGCGTCGCGCGAGTCCACCACGAGGATGACGGCGTCGGCGTGCGCGATCTCCTCGAGGGTCGACCTGAACGCGTCTATCATGTATGCGGGCAGCCTGCTGATGAACCCGACCGTGTCCGAGACGAGGAACTGCCCCCCGCCGAGCCGCGCCCGGCGCGTCGTGGTGGAGAGCGTCGTGAAGAGCTCGGGGCCGGCGTCGGCCTCCTCGCCGGTGATCCTGTTGAAGAGGGTGCTCTTGCCGGCCGACGTGTATCCTGCAAGCGAGACCGTGCGCAGGCCGGCGCGCCTCCGCGCCTGCCTGTGCAGCTCGCGCTGCCTGCCGGCCTTTGCCAGCCTGGCCCTCACCGCGTGCATCCTGTGCCGTATGTCGTCATAATAGGCGTCCACGCCGAACTTGCCTATCCCCATGAAGCCCGGCTGCTCGCCCTGGCTTGCAAGGCGCACCTTCTCCCTGGCGCGGGCCATCTCGTACCGGAGCTGCGCCAGCTTTGTCTGCAGCCTCGACTCGGAGCTTGACGCCCGCCTCTCGAATATGGCCAGTATGAGGGCCTCCCTGTCCAGTATCTCCGTCTTTAGCTCTGTGGCCAGGTTATAGTTCTGCCCCGGCTTTAGCATCCCGTCAAATATGATGACGTCGGGCCGGTGCCTTGACGCAGCCTCCCTGAGGGACTCGAGGCCCCCCTCCCCGATGCCGTACTTTTGGCCGCGCAGCGACCTCTGCCGGATTGTGTGGACGACCCTGTACCCGGCAGAGCCGCACAGCCCCTCCGCCTCCTCCCCGTCCCCCTGGACCACCAGCACGGCTCCGCCCATCAGTATCAGCCGGGCCTCTTTAGCGCCTTTTCGATGTTCAGGTTCAGCACGATCTCGGCGATATCGCTGGCATACTCTGAGATCCTCCTGATGTTCTCAGACGTGCGCCTCACAAGGTACGTCTGCCCCGCGTCGAGCGAGCCGGATGCCTCGTGCACCCTCTCCTCGTACGCCGATATGCCGGCCGTCTCCGATATTATCTGCTCCGCGCCCGCGTGGTCCTCCTTGAAGAGGGCGAGGCACGCCGCATCAAGCGACCCGAGGCAGAACTCGTTCATCTCGCGCAGCCGCTCCAGCACCCCGCCGCGCAGCGGCCTGCCGTGCTCTAGCATGTCCCTGGCGATATAGGCCGCGTGGTCCCCCGTCCTCTCTACGTTCTTGACCGCGATCCTGTATCCGAGGCAGTCGCCGGCCCCCTTTAGCCCCATCTCGGCCAGCACGTGCTCGCTCCGTATCGCTATTGCAAGCTGCCTGATGATGTAAAAGCCGAACCTGTCTACCTCGTCGTCTGCCAGTATGACCCCCTCCGCGAGCGCGCGGTTCCCCTCGGCGAGCGCAAGCAGCGCGTCGCCGGACATTGACTTTGCAAGGTGCACCATCCTCCGGAACGCGCCACCTATCGAGAGCTCCAGCAGGCCGACTAGCACCTGCACCGTCATGCCGCTGCTCGAGTCCGACGTTATCTCGGCGCCCATCAGCATCCTCCTGACGGCCCCCTTTACGGCGTCCCTCTGGGACGGGCTGAGCCTGCCGGAGCGCGGCCGGAGGCTTATCGAGCCGAACCCGACGATATACAGCGATATGACCTTCCTGATGATGGCAGACTCGTCCTCGTCCTGGCCTATCTCGACGACGGCCTCCTCCCTCCTGGCGGGGGCCGCGTCGCCGGGGGGGTGTATCTCTAGCGCCTTTGCGCCGCGCCGGACCAGCACCACCTGGTCGCCCTGCGACAGCCCGAGGTCGGTGACCCACCCCTTGGGGAGCGAGACCACGTACGTGGACCTTCCCGTGAACTGGATCTTCCTGCTCTCGCCCTCCACGATCTAAATGGGCCGGCCCCGTCTATATAGTCTGATCCCCGGCGCACGGTGCGCATTGGACTAATATTTAGCGGTACGTCCGGCCCGCCGTTGGACCACGAGGAAAAGGTGCGCCGGACGGTGGACGCCCTCTTCGGGGACGGCGCGGCCTCGGCGCTGCCGCGCGGGCTCGAGATGTCCTTCTCAAGGTCAGGGCGGCTCCGGGGCGTCCTGCACGGGGGCGAGCTGCTCTGCACGGTGAGGCCGGACGGGGGGCTGGCCATCACCATGGCGATGGCGCGGATGCTGGCCTCGCGCAAAAAGTTCCGCGAGAACTGTGTCGTGGTGGACGGGGAGGCGGCCCCGTTCGTCAGGGACGGCAGGTCCGTCTTTGCAAGGCACGTCACGTGGTGCGGCGGGAACGTGCGGGTCGGCTCCGAGACGCCTGTCCTCCACCGGGGCCGCGTGATAGCAGTCGGCAGGGCGGCCCTCTCGGCGGCGATGATCCGGGACTTTGGGCGTGGCGTGGCCGTACGGGTCAGATAGCTTAAAAGGCGAGGCGCCCCCCGGCCCGGGTGATGATGGGAGGCAGCCGCGGCGGGGGCCGCGGCGGGAACCGCGAGGCGCGCCGAATGATAGACCGGATGGGCCTTGACATGAACGAGGTGGGGGGCGTGCGCGAGGTCCTCATCAGGACCGAGACCCGGGAGATGGTGATCGCAAAGCCGTCGGTCGTCGAGATGAAGGGAAAGGACGGCACCTCGATATTCACCGTGACCGGCGAGTGCGAGGAGCGCGAGCTTGAGACGCCGGTCTTCTCCGACGAGGACGTAAAGCTGGTGGCCCAGCAGGCCGGTGTCGACGAGGAGCGCGCAAAGGAGGCGCTCGCAGAGTCCGGCGGCGATCTTGCCCAGGCGATACTCCTGCTCGGCGGATGAATGGTTTAATTATCGGCGCGTCCGCGGCGCGGCATGGCAGAGGTCGCGGCGATCGTGAGGTCCCTCGGGGGGCTGGAGGACGATCTTGACAGGCTGGAGGAGGACGCCGCCAAGATGGGGCGCCAGCTGGCGGCCGGCGCCCAGACGGAGGCGGAGTCCCTGATGGAGGCCGTAAGGAAGGAGGCGGGCGCCGAGGCTGCCCGGATCGTAGAGGCGGCCAAGAAGGAGGCCGAGGCCGGCTCGCGGGACGCCCAGGCGGCCGGCGAGGCGAGGGTCCAGGAGATGAGGTCCAAGATCGACGCGAACTTTGACAAGGCCGTGGAGCGGGTCGTCTCCACGGTGCTAGAGGGATAGGCCACGGACGTACTGCGCGGCGCCCGCGTGGGGGTCGCGACGGCGCGCGGCGGTCCCTACTATGGATTTGCCTCCCTGCTGAGGGGGTCCGGCATAAGGTTCGACGCGATACTCCCCGAGGAGGCCGCCGCGTACGGGGGCGACCTCGTTCTCACCACCCGGTCGGAGTCGGCCTCCTGCGCGGCGCCGGCCCTCTACGAGGACCTGCTGGGCCTTGACCCGGCAGTCGCCCGCGGCATGCTGGTCGAAAAGCTGCGCGGCGCAGCCGAGCCGGGGGACCTCGTCTTTGGGGTGGATCCCGGCAGCAGGACCGGGCTCTCCGTCGAGTACTGTGGCGCCGAGATCGAGGCGTCATCATACCCGTCGCCCGGCGAGCTTGGCTCCCACATCGCCGAGGTGATGTCGGGGCTCCGCGCCGCGAGGAGGGTGGTGCGCATCGGGGACGGCGACGCGCCGGCGGCCGGCGCCGTGCTGCGCGCCCTGTGCGCCCCGGGATGCCCCGAGTTCGAGCTCGAGGTGGTCGACGAGCACGACACGAGCCCGCGGGGCCGGAACCGCAACCAGGGCGGCAAGCGCGACATGCTCTCGGCCAGGAGCATCCGGATGCGCGGCGGCAGGCCGGCGGCGCCGTGAGCCGGGGGCGCCATGGCGGTATCGCGCCCCCCGACCGGCCCCGCGCCATATGCCTCCGGGACGGGCGTCCCGGGGGCATCCGGCGTGCCCGCGTAGGCGTGCCGCGCGCCCCCGCGGACCGCTCGACGGCTATACATATTTATTGATGATTTTTCGCATTTTTTTTGCAAGATACTTGTAATATCTGGCACTCATATTATGGGAATTACAGGTTTTAAGGTGCCAACATGTAATATTTCCTGATCCAACCTTATATAGCTTGAGATCCCAAGGGTACCCATGACGTGCAAGGGGATCTGCATCCGGTACAAGGCGCAAAAGCCGGTCGGCACCGGGAGGTACGCCTCCGGCCAGCGCCGCTGCCAGATATGCGAGATATTCATAAAGTGGGAGGGGCTCTGGTGCCCCTGCTGCGGGTACCGCCTGCGGACAAAGCCGCGCAACCTAAAGTACAAGGCAAAGCTGCGCGCCCGCGTCGAGGCCGACTCGCTGGAGGCAAAGGCGGCGCGCCGCAAGTCAGCGCGGACCAGGACGAAAAAGCCGTGCAAGTACTGCAAGCGGCTCTTCGTGTACCCCGACCGGCACGGCAAGATATGCAAAAAGAACCCCGCCGTTGCGGCCCCCGCAAACGAGGCAATAGCAATAAAAACATAGGATCCGGGGGATCCCCGGATGAAGAGCAGGAAGGCCGTGGTGGGCGGGCGCGAGTTCCTAATCGAGGCGGCCGACTTTGAGAACGGGTGCGCAGTCTTCGTCTCGGAGGGCCCCGGCAGGCTCGGCTCGATCACCGTCTCCCTGGCGACGGGGCCGGCGCCCGTCACGGCCGAGGTGATACCGGCGCGCGCCGGATCGCTCTTCCTCCGGATGGTGGCAGAGCGGCTCAGCACCAGGCTCCGCGGGGTGGCGCTCGTCTCGCTGTATGCAAAGGGGGACCTTGGCGGCGAGGAGTCAAAGAAGCTGATGTCAGAGGTGGTGGAGCTGGTCGGATGAGCGACCTGCGGTCGTACCTGTCGCGCGTCGACCGCGCAGGCCAGCTCTGGCGCGTCCCAAGGCCGGTGTCAAGGAGGTTCGAGATCGCGGCGGTGACGGCGGCCGCCGACGGGTCAAACGCCCTGCTCTTCGAGGACGTCAGGGGCGGGTTCAGGGTCGTCTCGAACCTGGTGGGGACCCGGCGGCGCCTCGAGATGGCGGTCGGGGGCGCCGGGGTGCACGCCAGGATAACCGCCGCGATGCGCGCGGCAAAGAGGCCGGGGAGGGCCCCCGGCAGGTTCATGGCAAACAGGTCCGGCGACATGCGCCGGCTCCCGGTGGTGACCCACTTTGAAAAGGAGCCGGGCCCGTTCATCACGTCCTCGGTGATATACGCCCGGAACCCCGAGACCGGGAGGCAGAACTCGTCGTTCCACAGGATGATGCCCGTCGGTAAAAAGTCCCTGACGGTGAGGATGGTCGAGGGGAGGCACCTGCACCGGTGCTTTGAGGACGCGCGGGCGCACGGCGAGGACCTGAGGGTGGCCGTCGCCATAGGCGTGCACCCGGCCATATCCGTGGCCGGCGCGTGCCAGGCCGAGTGGGGCCGGGACGAGATGCTGATAGCAAACTCGCTGCTCGGCGGCAGGCTGCGCCTTGCCAGGCTCCCGTACTCGGGGCTCGACGTGCCGTCCGGCGCCGAGATCGTGCTGGAGGGCCGGATACGGCGCGACGCGACCAGCAAGGAGTGGATGGTCGAGATGCTGCGCACCTACGACCACGCGAGGGAGCAGCCGGTCTTTGAGCTCGAGTCCATGTACCACCGGGACGACCCCGTATACCACGACATACTGTCGGGGTACACGGAGCACCGGCTCCTTATGGGGGTGCCGGCAGAGGCAAAGCTTGCCGGCGGCCTCTCGAGGGCGTTCCGGGGCACGAGGCGCGTCACGCTCTCGGCCGGCGGGTGCGGCTGGCTGCACGCCGTGGTCCAGATCAGGAAGCGGGGCGACGGGGACCCGGGCCGCGTGATAAGGGAGGCGTTCAGGATACACCGGTCGCTAAAGCAGGTGACGGTGGTCGACGAGGACATTGATCCGGACAGCGCAGAGTCCGTCGAGTACGCGGTGGCGACCCGGTTCCAGGCCGACCGGGACCTGGTGGTGCTAAGGGGGGTGCGCGGCTCCAGCCTGGACCCGTCGAGCGACCAGGCGAGGCTGCGCACCGCAAAGACGGGGATCGACGCCACGCGGCCCCTCTCAAAGCGCCCCGAGGGGTTCGAGCTGGCCCGGATCCCGGGGGCGGGCCGGACAAGGCTCGGCAGGTACGTCCGGAACCTGAGCGAATCTTAAAATTCAAGCGGGCGGGGCGCACCCGCATGCCAGACGAGGGGGCCGGCGCCAAGCCCGAAGAGACAAAGGCGGATCCCAAGCCGGCAAAGGCCGGGGCCGAAGAGCCGGCAAAGGCCGCACCAAAGCCCGAAGAGCCAAAGGCGGATCCCAAGCCGGCAAAGGCCGGGGCGGAAAAGCCAAAGGATCCCAAGCCCGCAAAGGCCGGGGCGGAAAAGCCAAAGGATCCCAAGCCCGCAAAGGCCGCACCAAAGCCCGAAGAGCCAAAGGCGGATCCCAAGCCGGCAAAGGCCGGGGCGGAAAAGCCAAAGGATCCCAAGCCCGCAAAGGCCGCCCCCAAGGAAAAGCCGGAGCAGGATCCCGGGGCCGCGGCGGAGGCGGCCGCGCTGATGGCGGAAAAGGCCGAGGCGGCGGCCAAAAAGGCGATCGAGGAGGCGCGCATCGCAAAGGAAAAGGCCGAGGCGGCCGCCGAGGCCCAGTACAAGGCGATAGCCGACGAGGTAAAGGCCGGGGCCGTAAAGAAGCCGGCCTATACCGACAAGAGGACGTCCGAGGAGATATTCAGGCGCCAGATGGGCGAGCCCGAGTTCTTCCTCGACAAGAAGGACCGCTTCCCGAGGCCCATCCTGTCGGCCGAGGAGCAGGAAAAGATAACGAGGAAGGCAGAGGTCCCGGAGAACCACATACCCGAGTACGTCCCCGAGCACGTGCTGAGCCCCGAGTTCGGCGGGATGTCAAACTACGAGCGCGGCGTCACGAAATACCTCGAGGACGCGCGCGCCCGCCTCGAGGCGATGCGCAAGGACCCGGAGGCCTCGCCGGGCGACATCACCCGGGCCGAGGACGACGTCTCGTACCTCGAGTCGCTGCACGAGAACTATTACCTCGGGATGAACGTCTTTAGGACCGCAAAGGGCGGCAGGACGAGGGCCGGCTGAGATGGACCGCGTGAGCTTTGACCTGATGAACGCCAGGGTCACGTTCAAGAACGTCCCGCTCCACGCGCTCTCAAAGTTCGCGTTCAAGGACGTGGCGGCCGCCGCGCGCGAGTTCATCAAGATACCCGACGTCGAGGAGTGCGTCATCGTGCAGACTGCCAGCCGCGTCGAGGTCTTCATAGTCGGCAACGTCGTCACCGGCGACACGCCGGACGGCAGGCGCCCCGAGGGCAAGGGCCTCGTGCTCAACAAGGTAAAGGAGACCTGGATATCCCTCTCCTCGCTCGAGCAGGTGGACATCGACCACTTTGACCAGACGCTCGAGGTGTACCGCGGGGACGACGTCTACCTCCAGCTGCTCCGCCTCGCGTCCGGGATAGACTCGTTCGTGCTCGGCAAGCAGGAGGTCTTTGACGAGATAGTCCAGTCGATAGCGGCCGCAAAGGAGGCCGGGGTCTCCGGCAAGGTCACCAACCGCCTCTTTGAGAGCGTCATACGGATGGGGACCCGGATGAGGGACACCACCGGGATCGCCAACAACACCGTCTCGCTCGGGGACGTGGCCGTAAAGCTCGTCGACGAAAAGGCGGGGCTCGACGCCAAGAAGAAGGTGCTGCTGATTGGGACCGGCGAGCCGGCCGCCATGATAGCAAAGACGCTCGCAAAGATGGGGATCGGGTTCGACGTGGCAAGCAGGACGGCCGAGCGGGCCGCCGGCTTTGCGGCCCTGCTGGGCGGCACCCCGCTGGCGTTCGAGGAGGCGCTCGCCGGCTTTGACAAGTATGACATCATCTTCGTGGCTACCACGGCGGACTACTTTTTGGTGACGTACGAGCGCATACGCCTCGTGATGGAGGAGAAGAAGAAGGGCACGCTGGTGCTTGACCTCTCCGACCCGAGGACCGTCGACGAGGGGATAACGGCCCTGCCGGGGATAAAGCTGCTCTTCCGCGACCAGGTGTACGAGGCGTACGAGGAGAGCGCCAGGGAGAAGAGGGAGATCGTGCCGGCCGTCGAGAAGATAATAGAAAAGGAGATCGTCGTGCTGTCGGCCGCGATGGGCCGGCTCGACGGCCACTAGCAGTCAGCCGTACGACTCGAACTTTATCCCAAAGCTGCCGTCGGGGTTCTTCTCGTGCTCGGTAACGAACCCCTTGGGGCCGAGGTGCTCGATGACGCCGTCGATCGTCCCCTGGTACCCGCATATGTACACGATGGTGTTGTCGGGCGTGAGCTTTTCTCCGACCATCTCCTCGACCGGCGACAGTCCGGACTTGCCCGGCTTGAAGAACGACTCGACCCTGCCCACATGCCCCGACCACGACCTGTTGAAGAACTCCTTGGGGCGGCTTATGGCGGCCCTGTACTTGAAGTTCCACTCGGCCTCGCCGCGCCTCTTGCTCTCCATCTCAAGATCCGTGAGCATCCTCTTGTAGCTGAGCTCGTCGACATAGCTGGCCCCGTGCAGCACCATGACCTCCCTCTTGTCGCCGGTGTCGTGGAAGTGGTTGGCAAACGCGATGAACGGCGCTATGCCGGTGCCGCCGCCCACGCAGATGACGCGCCTCCCGTCCGTCCCGCCGCCCGGCAGCCTGTCGCTTATCTGCAGGGCCGTCCCGGTGGGCTCCCCTATCGAGACCTCGTCCCCGGCGCTCAGGTAGAACAGCTCGGTGGTGACCCTGCCCGGCAGCGGCTTCCTGACCCACCTTATGACGAACTCGTAATAGTCGCGGTTCTCAGGATGCGACGCTATCGAGTAGGCCCTCCTGACTATCTTCTTCTCTGACGGGATGGGGAGCCCTATGGTGAGGAACTGGCCCGTCTTGTACTCGGGGACGCCCCCGTCCGGCACCAGCCTGATTATCGCGAGGTCCTCCTTTAGGAGCTCCACGTACGTGACCTCCGCCCTCCTCTCCGCCGCCATCTGCGGGGGCCGCCGGGGCATCACGTATTAACGTTAACGCGCGGTCCGCCCGTCAGCTGGTCCGGTCGGCGCCGGCCGGCACGCCCGCAAGCGCCCCCTCCAACACGTCCCTGCCGGACGCGGCCAGGAACGAGATCCGGGCGTCGTACCCTAGCCCGGAGTCAAGCGGCTTCATGTCCGCGTCGAGGACGACCCCCCCGGCCTCCCTGACCAGCAGGTACCCGGCCGCTATGTCCTGGATCCGTATCCTGCCCCGCAGGTCCACCATCACGTCGACCCTGCCGGCCGCCAGCATCGCCATCTCGAGCGCGTTGGCGCCAAAGTGCCTCGCGTGGTTGTTCTCGAGGACGGGCTGCAGCCTGGCTGCCAGCCCCGCGCCGGCGCCCGACATGTTGACGCAGACGATCCTGTACATGGGGTCGCCCGTCCTCACCGAGAGGCGCCCCGCCTCTGAGAACGCCCCCCCGCCGGAGGCGGCCCAGTACGAGGAGCCGTCGGCCAGGTTCGTCACGACGCCGGCCGAGACGGAGCTGAGGCTGTCGCCGGGCGCGTACGCGAGCGAGCTGCAGAAGAACGGGACCCCGCGCACGGCGTTGGCCGAGCCGTCTATGGCGTCCATTATCACGTGGCCGCCCGGCCCGCCGGGGATCTCCACCCTGCCGCACTCCTCGCCGAGCACGGTGCACCCGAACCCGATATCGCGCAGGTGCGAGAGGACCGCCTCCTCGGCGGCCACGTCTATGCCCCTCGAGATGTCGCCGCCGGCCCCGCGCCCAAAGTCGCCGGCGGCACGTTCGGTGCCGGCCATGCCGTCCACGGCTCTGCGTATCTTGAGCGAGGCGCCGCGCAGCGCCTCGATGGGCTCCATGCGGGCGCGCCGGCCCGGTGCCAATTTAAGTGAATGACGCCCGGGCGGGCCCCGCCCCGCGGGATCCGGGGCGCGGGCCGCCTAGTAGAATATCTGGATCCCCATCCGTCTCATGTTGTTAAAGATCTTGTCCTGGGTGACCCCCAGCAGCTCCGAGGCGCGCCCAGAGCTGATCTTCTCCTTTTCAACCAGCGACATTATCAGGTGCTCCATATCCGGCTTGATGTCCGCGTATCCGGGGGATCCTGACGCCATCGCCGGGAACATCGCGTATATGAAGGCCAGCATCTCCCTGTCGGTCATGCCGCCGAGGAGCTCCCTGTACTCCCCCAGCAGGCGCATGATCCTGCCGTCGATCATGCCGGTGATGCCGCCCGCGGCCTCCCTTCCCCTGCCGGTGATCGATATGCCGCCCGGGCCCTCCGACGCCATCCCAGCGTCCCTCAGGTGCTCCAGCGCGCGGTCCGCCACCCTGCCGTCCATCCCCTCCGAGTAGCCAAGCTGCCCCCTGATCCCCGGCACGTCGTCGGCCAGAAGGAAGAAGATTCCGCGCAGCTTTGCCCTCCCGTCCACGGGCCCGATGCCCAGCAGCGATACCATCTGCCTGTGGACGTCCCCGTGGAGGATATCCCTGCCGTCTGCTGCCGCCTGTCCCATGCGCCGCCTACCGTGCGGGACATATTAAACCCCGCGCCCCGGATCGCCCCTCTTGGATACAGACCGCATCCTAAAGCCCTTCTCCTTTAGCCGCTCCCTGGTTCTATCTATCGTGTCCCTGTCGGTAATCCCCTTGTCCACTAGGTCGTCGAGCAGGCCGGTAAACCTGATCCCTAGACGTGACGCAAGCTTGCGCGCCGGCTCGTCGTCCAAGATACAGCGCACCACGGCCATATCAGAAAAATGCTTTTTGTACGTAAGTATAACGTCCAGCTCCCCCAGTCCGTATACGAATGCTCCCGGCTCCGATACCTCTGACCTCAACTTGCCGATCTCCTCCAGCGTGTTTGCAACCAGTATGCGCATACTGCCCTCTGACACGTACCTACCCAGCCCACCCCGCGTGTCGGGGTCGAGTATCTCGTGCTCCCATAGGTTGGACGGGATTACAAGATCCGAATCCAGCTTTAGCAGCATGGCCACCAGACCTGGGAGCCCGGCTTCCTTGAATATCGCGATCAGGGCAGAGGCATCGAATATGAACAACCTAATGCAAGACCTGTAGCCCCATGCGGTTCATGTTGTCTATTACCCTGTCGAGGGTGACCCCCAGCAGCTCCGCGGCGCGACCAGAGCTGATCTTCTCCTTTTTGACGAGGGCCATCACCAGGGGCTCAAGGTCTGACATTATCCTGTCGTGATCCTCCGACTCTGCCGCCATGTCGGGGAACAGCGTGTACATGAACGCCAGCAGCTCGTCGCCCGTCAGGTCGTTGAGGGCGTCCCTGTAGGCGCCAAGCAGGCGCATTATCCACGGGTCCATCCCGCCGCGGATGGCCGCCCCTGCCTCCCTGCCGCGATCAGTGAGCGATATGCCGCCGGGGCCCTCGGTGATCATCCCCCCGGCCACCAGGTGCTCAAGGGCGTCCCTTACCACCTCGCTGTACGGGCCGTGCCGGCCGGGGGCATAGCGCAGGACGGGCCCGGCCTCCGGCACGTTGTACGTGACCAGAAACAGCATCCCCTGCAGCTTTGCCCTGCCGTCCACGGGCCCGATGCCCAGCAGCGATACCATCTGCCTGTGGACGTCATCCCGGAGTACCTCGCCCCCCTCTAGCTCCGTCCCCTGTCCCATGGCCGGCATGTAGCCCGGGCCGTATTAAACCCCGCGTCCGTGATCACCTGATGCGGACGCCGGTTTCATCCTGAAGCCCCCCTTCCTCAGCCGCCTCTTTATCTCGTCCGCCTCGCCCCTGCCCATGATGCCCCTGTCCGCCAGGGCATCCAGCAGGCCGAGTAGGCCGGTAAACTTGATCCCCAGGCGCGTCGCAAGATTTCGCGCCGGGCGGTCGTCCAGCACGCAGCGCGCCGCGGTCCCGGACGGTGAGATCTTTTTGTACGCCAGTATGACATCCAGCTCGCCAAGCCCGTAGGCGTATGATTTTGGGTCTGAAACTTCTGCCCTAAACTTATCAATCTCTTCCAGCGTGTTTATATCCAGTATGGTCATCTTGCCGGTTGATACGTACCCGGCCACGCCGTTCCGCGTCGTGGGGTCGATTATTTCATGCTGCCATACGTTTGACGGTACCACAAGATGCATGTCCAGCTCTAGCAGCATCTCCACCAGGTCGGGCCGCCCCGCCTCCATGAATATAGCGATCAGGGTGGTAGAGTCGAATATGAACAACTCAGTAGAATATCTGGATCCCCATCCGTCTCATGTTGTTAAAGATCTTGTCCTGGGTGACCCCCAGCAGCTCCGCGGCGCGACCAGAGCTGATCTTCTCCTTTTTGACGAGGGCCATCACCAGGGGCTCAAGGTCTGACATTATCCTGTCGTGATCCTCCGACTCTGCCGCCATGTCGGGGAACAGCGTGTACATGAACGCCAGCAGCTCGTCGCCCGTCAGGTCGTTGAGGGCGTCCCTGTAGGCGCCAAGCAGGCGCATTATCCACGGGTCCATCCCGCCGCGGATGGCCGCCCCTGCCTCCCTGCCGCGATCAGTGAGCGATATGCCGCCGGGGCCCTCGGTGATCATCCCCCCGGCCACCAGGTGCTCAAGGGCGTCCCCTACCACCTCGCTGTACGGGCCGTGCCGGCCGGGGGCATAGCGCAGGACGGGCCCGGCCTCCGGCACCTTGTACGTCACCAAGAAGAACATCCCCTGCAGCTTTGCCCTGCCGTCCACGGGCCCGATGCCCAGCAGCGATACCATCTGCCTGTGGACGTCCTCCCGGAGTACCTCGCCCCCCTCTAGCGCCGTCCCCTGTCCCATGGCGGTCATGGCGCCCGGGCCGTATTAAACCCCGCGACCACGCACGCGGCGGCCCCGATCCCACACGTTAAATAGAAACGGGCGCCCCGCCCGGCCCGTGGGCGGCAAGGACCGGTCTGTGACGCGCGCGGGATCCCTTGCGCGCACCGGCCCCGGCAGGAGGATGCTCCTCCAGGGGGCGGCAAAATCGCCCGGCTACAGGTCGTACGCGGCGTACTCTGCAGAGGCCGAGGCCCGGCTGCCGGGGCTCGCCGACGGGATAGCGCGGGACATCCGCGGCCGGATACGGGACGACGCGTCGCCGGCATCGACCCAGCGGGCGTTCGCCGACGAGGTCGGGTACCCCGAGATGGAGCTGTCGGGCGGCGCGCTCGGCGACGCCGCGGCCAGGCTCGCGGATCCGGCCGCCGTGCTCGACCGCGTCATGAGGATCCTCGACTCCAACTTTGTAAAGATGACCCTGCCGGTCCTCTACGCGCTGTACGACGGGGCCGCCGAGCACGCCGGGCGCGACGCCTCGCTGAGGCGGGACGTGGTCGAGGGGCACGTGCTGGCAATCGACCTGAGCGAGCCGATGGACCGCATAATGGACCGGGACGAGGACCTCGAGTACCTTGACGACTACCGCCTGATGAACCCGCACCTGCTGGCCGCCGCCAGATCCATGATATCGCGCGGCGGCGAGGCGGTGCTCTCTGGGTTCGAGGAGGGCTTCCGCGACGCGATGGCCGGACAGCGCCTTGACGCGGAGCTAAAGTCGAGGCCGCGCCAGATAACGTGGCAGGACATGGAGGAGTCGTACAAAAAGTACAGGTCGGTGATGGGGACTGCCGGCAGCAACATGGCGCTGGCCGAGCGCCCGCTCTGCGAGGCGTACAGGACCGGCATGGGGCGCGCCGCCGAGGCGGCCGGGTGCGGCAACGAGATAGAGGACTCTGTAAAGTCCGGCACGGTAAAGGTGCCCTCGTGGCCGCTCTACTACTCCGTGATCACCGGGGACGTCGGGTCGGGGTTCAGGATGGCGCTCGGGCGCGGGTCTGCGTACCTGCGCGACGCGCGGATGGCGCTCGACATGCTGCCCGACGGGTACTCGCGCAGGGGCATGCTCGAGTTCCTCTTCCTGGCGCTCGACCACTACAACAGGCACTGGTACGGCCGCCTCGGCGGCGCCATGCCGGGGATGATCCCATGATGTGGTCCGAGCGCCACCGCCCCGCGTCGGTCGCCGGGATGGTGGGAAACGAGGAGGCGCGGGCCGCGGCTGCCTCCTGGCTTGCAAAGTGGAAGAAGGGCGTCAAGCCGCTCCTGATGACCGGGCCGCCGGGCACCGGCAAGACCACGACGGCCAGCCTGCTGGCGGCCCGGTACGGGTACGACGTCATCGGGCTCAACGCCAGCGACGCCAGGTCAAAGTCGCGCATACGCGGGATCCTCGGGCCCGTGCTGGAGAGGGGCAGCGTGACGGGCAGGCCGCAGCTTGTCTTCGTGGACGAGGCCGACGGCATACACGGCAGGTCCGACTACGGGGGCGCCGCCGAGCTTGCCGCGATACTAAAGGAGCCGGCCGTCCCGATGATACTGGCCGCCAACGACGACTCGCACGACCGCATGAAGCCGATCAAGAAGGCGTGCAAGCAGGTGCGGTTCATGCGCGTCCCGCCCCGGCTCATGCGCGTCTTCCTCGAGGGCGTGCTCGAAAGGGAGGGCGCGCACCTCGGGCCGGGCGCCATGATACGCGTGGTGGAGGAGTCGCGCGGCGACATGCGCGCGATGCTCAACCTGGCGCAGCAGCTCGCGGGCGGGACGGGGCTGCAGACCGGCGCGCCGCCCGGCGGGCTCGACGTCGGGTCCGGCGTGGACGCGTTCTTTGCGGCCGGTGACGCCGACGGCGCGCGCGCCGCGCTCTGGTCGATCAGCGCCGACCCGCTGGAGAAGATCAGGGCGTTCTTCTCGAGCGTCGTGATGTCCGGCATGCCGGCGGCGGATCTTGCCGACTGCCTCGACGCCATATCCCGGGCCGACGTGCTGCTGGGCAGGATCCGGAAGGGGCAGAACTGGCGCCTCCTGCGGTACCTTGACAGCGAGCTTGAGAGGACGCGCGGCAGGAAGGTCAGGTACGCAAGGTACGACCTGCCCTGGCAGCTGCTGGGGCGCATACGGTGGGAGGCGGCAAAGCACCGCAAGTTCGCAGGGCGCGAGGCGCCAAGGCTGCACGTCTCGAGGAGCTTCTTTGCAACGTCGTGCCTGCCGTGCATGATCCGGTGCACCCGCGACGGCACGCTCGAGCCGCCCGAGGGGATCGAGGAGCTGATGGGATGAGCTGGCGCCGCATCACGATAAAGTTCCCCGGGTCGTGCGTGGTCTGCGGCAAGGAGGTCGAGGCCGGCAAGCCGGGGCTCTGGGCAAAGGGCGAGGGGGTAAAGCACGAGGACTGCGTGACGCTCGAGCTTGCCTGCGCCGTCTGCGGGGGGCCGGCAGGCTGCCCCACGTGCGAGCACGCCGACACCTGCGACATACCTAGCGTCTCGCAGGCGTGCATATGCGGCAGGTGCGGCGAGAGCCCCGGGGCGCTCGAGAGGTACCTTGAGGCGGCAGCAAAGAAGCTCCCCGCCGGGCCCTGACGCGGCGGGCCCCCGCCGGCGATCGCGGCCCCCGGCCGGGACCCGTCCCGAAATTTAATATAGGAACCGGGGGCGGGGCCCGGCAGTGCATTCTAAAAAGATCGACGAGCACGCGAGGGTCGTGGCTGAGGCGGCCCTCGGGGGCGGCGAGGCGCGGATAAGGGCCCAGCACGAAAAGGGCAAGCTGACCGCCCGGGAGCGGATAGGCATACTGCTTGACGGGGGCACCTTCTCCGAGGTGGATCAGCTTGCGACCCACCACTACCACGAGTACGGCATGCAGGACAAAAAGTTCCACACGGACGGCGTGGTGGGCGGCAGCGGCACCATAAACGGGCGCCGCGCCTTTGTCTTTGCGTACGACTTTACGGTGCTAGGCGGCACGCTGAGCCAGATGGGCGCCAAAAAGATAACAAAGCTGATGAGGATGGCCGTCTCGACCGGCTGCCCGATAATAGGGATCATGGACTCGGGGGGCGCGCGCATCCAGGAGGGGATAATGAGCCTCGACGGGTTCGCCGACATCTTTTACCACAACCAGGCCGCCTCGGGGGTGGTCCCGCAGATAACCGCCAGCATCGGCCCGTCGGCAGGCGGGTCCGTCTACTCGCCGGCGATGACCGACTTTGTCGTGATGGTTGAAAAGGCCGGCAGCATGTTCGTCACGGGGCCGGACGTCGTAAAGACCGTGCTCGGCGAGGAGATCTCGTTCGAGGACCTCGGGGGCGCGGCCGCGCACGGGACCAAGAGCGGCGTGGCGCACTTTGTCGCAAGGAACGAGTACGAGTGCATGGACCGCATAAGGCGGCTGCTCTCGTTCATCCCGCAGAACAGCGGGGAGGGCCCGCCGGCGGCCGAGTGCAGGGACGACCCGGGCAGGACGGAGCCGGGGCTCGCCGGCATACTGCCGGAGAACGCGCAGCAGCCCTACGACATGAAGGAGGTGATCACGTCCGTGGTGGACGGCGGCGACTTTTTCGAGGTGCACGAGGGCTTCGCGCCCAACATCGTGGTCGGGTACGCCAGGCTCGGCGGCGCGTCAGTCGGCATCGTGGCAAACAACCCGATGCACCTTGCGGGCGCGCTCGACATCGACTCGTCGAACAAGGCGGCCAGGTTCATCAGATTCAACGACGCGTTCAACATACCGATAGTCACGCTGGTTGACACGCCGGGGTACATGCCGGGCTCGCAGCAGGAGCACGGCGGGATCATCCGGCACGGCAGCAAGCTGCTGTACGCGTACTGCGAGGCGACGGTCCCGCGCGTCACGCTGGTGGTCGGCAAGGCGTACGGGGGGGCGTACATCGCGATGGGGAGCAAGAACCTCAGGACGGACGTCAACCTGGCGTGGCCGACGGCAAGGTGCGCCGTCCTCGGCGGCGAGGCGGCAGTCGGCATCATGTTCAGGAAGGAGCTGGCGGCGGAATCGGACCCCGAGGGGCTCCGGAGGAGGCTGGTATCGGAGTTCACCGAAAAGTTCGACAACCCGTACGTGGCCGCGTCGCACGGGACGGTCGACTCGGTGATAGACCCGGCGTCAACCCGGCCCGCCCTGATAGGGGCGCTCCGGATGCTGGCCGGCAAGAGGCGCGAGGGCGTGAGGAGGAGGCACGGGAACATCAACCTGTGATATGCCATGATCGAAAAGGTGCTAGTTGCAAACAGGGGCGAGATAGCGCTGAGGGTGATGCGCACGTGCTCCGCCCTCGGCATCAGGACGGTCGCCGTCTATTCCGACGAGGATGCAAACTCGCTTCACGTCAAAAAGGCATCAGAGTCTTACCACATCGGCGAGGCGGCCCCCGCAAAGTCGTACCTCAACCAGGAGAGGATCCTCGAGGTGATAACGTCGTCGGGCGCCGACGCCGTCCACCCGGGGTACGGGTTCCTCTCCGAGAACGACGACTTTGCCGCGCTCTGCGAGAGGAACGGGGTCACGTTCATCGGGCCGCCCGCCTCCTCGATGGAGCTCTGCGGTGACAAGATGAAGTGCAAGGCGGCGCTGACAAAGGCGGGCGTGCCGACGGTCCCCGGCAGCCCGGGGCTCGTAAAGGACGCCGACGAGGCCGCCTCGATAGCGGGCGATATAGGGTACCCCGTCATGCTAAAGTCCGTCTACGGGGGCGGCGGGCGCGGGATCCGCATAGTGACGAACGAGCAGGAGCTGCGCAAGGCGTACGAGTCGGTGACCGGCGAGTCGATAGCGGCAGTCGGCAAGTCGGCCATACTGGTCGAAAAGTTCCTCGAAAAGACGCGCCATATAGAGTACCAGATGGCGCGCGACTCGCAGGGCAACTCTGTCCACATATTCGAGCGCGAGTGCTCGATACAGCGGCGCAACCAGAAGCTCATCGAGCAGACGCCGTCCCCCGTGGTGGACGCCGAGACGCGCGAGAGGGTGGGCAGGCTGGTCTGCGACGCGGCCGACGCGGTCGGGTACGGGAACCTCGGGACGGCCGAGTTCCTGCGCGCCGACAGCGGCGAGTTCTACTTTATCGAGATAAACGCCCGGCTCCAGGTGGAGCACCCGATTACGGAGATGGTCTCGGGGCTGGACCTCGTAAAGCTGCAGCTTGACATCGCCAACGGCGAGCCGATCCCCTTCAAGCAGTCGGACCTTGCGATGAACGGCTATGCCATCGAGTGCAGGATAAACGCAGAGGACACGTTCCTTGACTTTGCGCCGTCCACGGGGCCCGTCCCCGAGGTGGAGCTGCCCGCCGGCCCCGGCGTCAGGTGCGACACGTACCTGTACCCGGGGTGCACCGTCTCGCCGTTCTACGACTCGCTGATGGCAAAGCTGGTCACCTGGGGGCAGACGTTCGACGAGTCGCGGACCCGGATGCTCTCGGCGCTCGGCGACTTTTACGTGCAGGGGGTCGAGACGTCCATACCGCTCTACAGGACGATACTGGCGTCCGACGAGTACAGGAGGGGCGAGCTCTCGACTGACTTCCTGAAGCGGCACGGGATGATAGACAGGCTGGCGGCCGACATCAGGCGCGAGCGCGGGGAAAAGGCCGACGCGGCGGCCGCGGCCGCCCTGCTGCACGCCGAGAGCGCGCGGGCCGGCGCCGCGGGGGGGACCTGTTGACGTACGCGGTGCGGGAGACTGACGTCTCCGTGGACGCCCGGATCGCCGGCAGGCCCGGCGGCGGCGAGTACTCTGTCGTGATAGGCGGCGCAGAGAGGACGCTGCGCGTGCTGTACCTGGACTCGCGCCGCGCAGAGTTTTTGCTGGACGGCAGGTACCACGTAGCGCGGTTCATCGAGGCCGGGACCGGCGAGCTCTCAATGTCCGTCGACAACGTGCCGGTCACGCTGGGCCTGCACGCGCACCTTGACGAGATCGTCTACAAGAACTCGGGCGGGGGCGGGCCGGCCGGATCACAGGCCGGCCTCAAGAGCCAGATACCGGGCAAGGTCGTCTCGGTGGCAGTAAAGGAGGGCGATGAGATCTCCGAGGGCGACCCCGTCTGCACGCTCGAGTCTATGAAGATGCAGGTGGCCGTAAAGGCGCACAAGGGGGGCAGGGTCTCAAAGGTGTCCGTGCGCGAGGGTGACACGGTCGCGAGGGGCGACCTCGTCGCGGAGATAGAATAGGCGGGATCGCGAGCCCCGGATCAACACGCCACATTACGGCGCAGCGCTCAGGCCGACACTGCCGCCCTTACGGCGTCATAGTCGGGCTCTACCAGCGGGTCGTCCGACACCCACTTGTAGGTGACGGTGCCGCCCCCGTCCACCACGAAGACGGAGCGCTTTGCAGCGTTATAGTCCTTGATGTGCAGCAGGTCCTTCATGAGGACGCCGTACGCCCGGATGGTCCCGCTGGTATAGTCCGCCAGCAGGGGGAACTTTAGGCCGTTCTTCTCGGCGAACGCCTTGTTCGCGAACGGGCCGTCGTTGCTGATGGATATGACCTGGGCGCCCGCCGCCGCTATGTCGTCCCACGAGTCGCGGAACCGGCACAGCTCCGTCTCGCAGACGGGCGAGCTTGCCGCCACGATGAACGCCACCACCACCTTCTTCCCCGAGAACTCGGAGAGGGACCTCATCTTGAGGTCCGTGTCGGGCAGCTCGAACCCCGGCGCCCTGTCGCCCACCTCGACCATGCGGGACGGGCCGGGAGGGGGCCTATTAAGCCGTTTCCAGCCCGGGCCCGATCAGATTCTGATCGCGATCACACCATCCGGGGCCGCCCCGGCTTTCAGGCCCCGATCCGTGCCAATACCTATTTATACAAAAATCCGGCCGGGCGGGCAGGTTGGTAGGCGAGCTGGCTGGGGGATACGGCACAGTTGTTCTGATGTTCGGCTTTGCGGCCGTCGCGATGGCCCCCGCCCTGGTGGTGTCGAGGATGGTCTCCCCCCGCAAGCGCAGCAACCCCGTAAAGTTCCTCCCGATGGAGTGCGGCCAGGTGCCCTCCGGGGCCGGCAGGACGCACTTTATGATGCAGTACTACCCGTACATCCTGATGTTCGTGGTCTTTGACGTCATGGCGATATTCCTGTACGCGTGGGGCGGCTCGCTGCTCTCGCTCCCGAGGGACGCGACGCTTCCCATGATGGGGTTCCTCGGGATCATGTTCGGGGCGATGGCGTTCGCCCTCTACCAGACGGGGAGGAGGCAGATATGGTAGCCGGGGGAGCGGCGGCATGATCCGGGACCTCGTGACGCCCGAGAACGCCAACGTCTTCGTCGGCAAGCTCGGCGACGTGCTGGAGAGGGCCGTCGGCAAGCCGCTCGGCTACGCGATAAACTGGGGCAGGATCTGGTCGCTGTGGCCTGTACACATCGAGACGGCCTGCTGCAGCGTGGAGTTTGGCGCCGCGTCCAGCCCCAGGTACGACGTGGAGCGGTTCGGGATCATAGAGGCGTTCGGCTCGCTGAGGCAGTGCGACCTGATAGTCGTCCAGGGGACGATAACTAGGAAGATGGCGCCGCGGCTGCGCCTTGTCTACGACCAGATGCCGGAGCCAAAGTACGTGGTCGCGATGGGGGCGTGCGCCATCACCGGCGGCCTCTACTTTGACTCTTACAACGTGCTGCCCGGGATTGACGGGGTGATACCGGTGGACGTCTACGTGCCCGGGTGCCCGCCGCGGCCGGAGACGCTGATACAGGGCTGCATCCTCCTGCAGGAGAAGATCAAGAGGATGAAGGCAAGGGTGACCGTCTGATGGCCGACGGGCAGGACGATCCGGCCGACGCCGAGCAGGCGGGCTCAAAGGCCGGAGAGGCCGCGCCAAAGCCGGCCGAAAAGCCGGCGGCCGCAAAGCCCGCTGAAAAACCAGCCGAAAAGCCGGCCGATTCAAAGCCGGCAGAAAAGCCGGCGGCCGCAAAGCCCGCCGAAAAACCGGCCGATTCAAAGCCGGCCGAAAAGACAGAAGCAAAGCCCCCCGCCAAGCCGGCAGAGAAGCCGCCTGCAAAGACCGCCGAAAAGCCGGCGGCCGCAAAGCCGCCTGCAAAGCCGGCCGCAAAGCCCCCCGCCAAGCCGGCGGCAAAGCCCGAGCCCGAGCCGCCCGCGTTCGAAAAGGGGATCTCCGAGAGGATCGCCTCAAAGTTCGGCGACAGGGCGGAGGTAAAGTTCGTAAAGGAGGGCCGGATCGGCGTCTCTGCCGGGCGCGACGACGTGCACGACGTCCTCCTGTACGTCCGGGACGAGCTGGGGTACGACCACGCAGAGTCGGTCGCCGGCGTCGACTATCCGCAGGACGGGGAGATAGAGGTCGTCTACCACCTCGGGTCGTACACCGACCCGGAGCTTGCCGGCCAGGTGCTCTCCGTCTCGACCCGCGCAAAGAGGGAGGAGGTGCCCATCCCCGGCAGCGACGGGACGCGCCTGCCGAGCATGCGCGACGTCTTTTACAGCGTCGAGTTCCACGAGAGGGAGGTGTTCGAGATGCTCGGCGTCTACTTTGAGGGGCATCCGGACAACAGGCGGCTGCTGCTGCCGGAGGACTGGGCAGACCTGCCGCCGCTGCGGAAGGACTTTGCCATAAAGGGGAGATGACCATGGCCGCCGAACTGCCCCCCGGGCTCGCTCTGCAGAAGGTGGACGAGAGGATAATGACCCTCAACGTCGGGCCGCAGCACCCCGGGTCCGGCCACATGCGCCTGGTGGTGCAGATAGACGGCGACCATATAGTGGCGTGCGACCCCGACCCCGGGTACGTGCACCGCGGCGAGGAGAAGATGGCAGAGTACCGCAACTACATACTCAACATACCGCACCTCGAGAGGCCCGTCATACACGACTCGTGCAACATACTGTACCCGTACGTGCTCGGCGTCGAGGAGCTGCTCGGCGTCGAGACGCCCGAGCGCGCAAAGTACGTCCGCGTGATAGCGTCCGAGATCAACCGCTGCATATACACGATGTACTGGCTGGCCATCTACGGCATATTCCTCGGCCACTCGACGATGTTCATGTGGCCGGCCGGCGACCGCGAGCTGCTCATCGACCTGATGGAGCGGATGACCGGCGCCCGCGTCACGCACGCGCACTTTGTCCCCGGCGGCGTGCGGAACGACCTGCCCGCCAACTTTGAGGACGTGTGCCGCCGCCAGGTGGACTATTTTGAAAAGCGCATAAGGGAGTACGCCGACATCTTCTACGACAACCCCATCCTGATATCCCGGACCCGTGACACCGGCGTCCTCTCCCGCCAGGACGCGATCCGCCTCGGCACGACCGGCTCCGTCCTGCGCGCGAGCGGCGTCGACTATGACCTGCGGAAGAAGGAGCCGTACGACGTGTACGGCGAGCTCGACTTTTCCACCAGCGTGATGAAGGAGGGCGACTCGTACGCGCGCTCAAAGGTGCCCTGGCTGGACATGCTGGAGAGCTGCCGCATCATCAGGCAGGCGCTCGAGAAGATGCCAAAGTCCGGCTCCGTACGCGTAAAGCTAAAGCCCAACCCCAAGGGGGCCGTCGGCTCCGTATACAAGCGGGTCGAGTCGGGGCGCGGCTCGCTCGGCTGCTATATCGTCTCGGACGGCAAGCCCGAGCCGTACAGGCTCAAGATGAGCGTCGGCTCGTTCCGCAACCTGATAGCGCTGCCGTACCTGCTAAAGGGCGAGAAGCTGGGCAACATGCCGTCCGTATACTGGAGCCTCAACTACTGGCCCGTGGAGGCCGACCGCTGATGTCCGTCATAGCACCCGACTTCAAGCTGAGCGAGTTCATAAAGTCGCTCTTTGACAACGCGTTCTGGGGGCTGATGCTGATGGTGCTGGTGGGGCTGCCGGCCATCATGATGGTGCTGTTCGTGATCGAGATGCCCGTAATAGACGGCGAGCTGCTCACGCCGTTCCTGGCGTTCACCTGGCTGGCCGACCCGACGAGGACGCTCCCGATCGTGCACGCGTTCATGGCGACCGACATGTTCCGCGTGATGGTGTTCCCCGGGTTCGGCTTCGCGGCGCTGCTGGCGGCCGGCACCATCTTCGTCGAGCGCAAGATGCTGGCCAAGCTCCAGCTGCGCGTCGGCCCGTTCTACTGCGGCAAGGTGGAGGGGATCCTCCAGCTGATGGGCGACGGGCTCAAGCTCATCTCAAAGGAGATAATAATTCCTGCAAAGGCCGACAAGCCGCTCTTCTGGGCGGCCCCCGTCCTGTTCGTGGCGACGGCGGCGGCGTTCGTCTCCCTGATACCGGTGGCCCCCGGCTGGGTGGTCGCCGACATCGACATGGGGCTGCTTGCGGTCTTTGCCATCATCGGGTTCTTCCCGATAATCACCATCCTGTCGGCGTGGTCGGCCAACTCAAAGTACCCGTTCATCGGCGGCATCAGGGCCCTCTTCCAGATGGTCTCCTTTGAGATCCCCCTGATACTCTCGCTGCTCGGCGTGGTGATGGTCACCGGGACGCTGAGCCTGAGCGGGATAGTCGAGAGCCAGTCCTCCTTCCCGTGGATCATCTTTCTGCCCATAGGGGCGATCGTCTTCTTCATCACCATGCTTGCCGAGCTCGAGAGGATCCCGTTCGACCTGCCCGAGGCCGAGAGCGAGATCGTCGCCGGCTGGCTGACGGAGTTCTCCGGCATGATGTACGGCCTGGTCCAGCTGGGCACCTACCTAAAGCTGTACGCGTTCGCGGCCCTCTTCACCGTGCTCTTCCTGGGCGGGTGGCACGGCCCCATGATCGTGCCCCCGTTCCCGCACGAGATAATCACCGAGGGGATCGTGATGGGCCCCGTCTCGGCCCAGATCCCGGGGCTGCCCCTCTTCACCCAGGAGATGCTCAACGGGGCGCTCTGGTTCGTCCTCAAGACGGTCGGGGTGATCTTCTTCATACTGCTGCCGAGGGGGGTCTTTCCGAGGATCCGCATAGACATGCTGCTGGGGCTGGGGTGGACGAAGCTGATCGGGCTCTGCTTCGTCAACGTCTTTATTGCCCTCGGGCTGCTGTACGCCGGAGTGCTCGGACCGGGGGGGCTGCAATGACGAACACAGCTACCGGGATCATCCGCGCCCTGAACTCCGGCGTCAAGCACCTCGCCGTCAGGCGCTTTACGCTAAAGTACCCCGAGGAGAAGCTAAAGTTCTCCGGCGACGGCTACCAGTTCGACCCGTCCACCGGGGTGGGGATCGCCGGCCTCAAGGGGCGGCACATGCTCTTCCACGACCACTGCACGGGGTGCCAGCTCTGCTCGATAGCGTGCGAGGGGGTCGCCGAGGCGATCGCGATGGTAAAGGTGCCCGAGGAGCAAAAGCAGAACAAAAAGTCGATAATGCCCCAGATAGACTACGGCAAGTGCGTCTTCTGCGGGCTGTGCGTGGACGCGTGCCCGTTCTACGCCCTGTACATGACCAACGACTACGAGCTCTCCTCGTTCACGAAGGAGGGGCTCATATACACGCCGGCCCAGCTCCAGGTAAAGCCGGCGATCTCGCAGGACAGCGAGATCCAGATAACCGACAGGGGTGCCACCCATGGCTGACCCGGTCTTCCTCGGGCTCTCGGTGATCACCATCGGGTCGGCCATCGCGGCGCTGGAGCTGCGCTCGCTAGTCTACGGCTCGATAGCGCTCATGGGGACGCTCGGCGGGATAGCGGGGTTCTTCCTACTGCTCGACGCCCCGTTCGTGGCGCTGTTCCAGCTGGCCGTCTACGTGGGGTCCATCGCGGTCCTGATACTGTTTACGGTCATGCTGGTGCGGCGCGAGCTCATATTCAAGAAGATCGAGGACGGGCGGAGGCGCCTTGCCGGCATCGGCCTGATGATGGCCGTGATGATATCGCTCGGGGCCGTCTTCCTCGACTCGGGGATCAAGGGGATCGAGACGGACGAGCCCCCGGTCGACTTTAGGGAGATAGGGGCCGACTTTGTCGTATACTACTGGCCGGCGCTGGTCGCCATGGCCCTGGTGCTGGCGGGGTCGGTGACGGGGGCCCTGGTGCTTGCCAGGAGGGAGGACACGGAGAATGGCGGCGGAACTGGTTGACTTTGCGCTGGTGTCCGTGGCGCTCCTCGGCATCGGCATCTACGGCCTCGCCGTAAAGCGCAACTTTATACGGATGCTCTTTGCCGTCGAGATCGTGATAAACGCGGCCAACCTCAACCTGGTCGCATTTGCCAGGTTCATACCGGACAGCGGCGGGCAGACGCTCGCGCTCTTCTCGATCGCCATAGCGGCCGCCGAGGTGGCCGTCGGGCTCTCGCTCATCATCGTCGCCTACAGGATGTACCAGAACGTCGACGTGGCCGACTTTAGGAGCCTGCGGGGATGACAGAGTTCGCGCTGCTCCAGGCGGTCTTCATACCGCTGCTCCTCTCCCCCGCCGCGTACCTCGTCGGGCGCAGGTACGGGACGGGCGCCGCCATGTGGGTCGCCTTCGGGACGCTCCTCTACTCGACGGCCCTCGTGGTGGCGGCCGCCGCGCAGGGGGGCGCCGAGGAGCGCTACCCGTGGACGTCGCACTTTGGCGAGTTCGGCATGCTGCTTGACGGGCTCGCATCGCCGTTCGCGATCATGATATACGTGCTGTGCACGATCCTGGCCCTCTACTCGAGGCCCTACATGGTCCACAAGTTCCGCGAGCAGTTCGCCGAGGAGCGCGGCATCACCGTGTCGCACGGCGGCCACTCGGGGCTCGAGGGCCAGGAGGGGCTCGACGAGTACGTGCGCGCAAAGTCGGGCCTCTACTATGCGCTGTACATGGTCTTCTCGATGGGCATGCTCGGGACCGTGCTTGCCACCAACCTGATCGAGTTCTACGTCTTCTTCGAGTTCATGCTGGTGCCCGGGTTCTTCCTCGTGGCGCTCTGGGGCGACGGCCCGCGGCGCCGGATCGGCCTCATGTTCCTCTTCTGGACCCACGCGGGCGCCGTCGTGCTGCTGCTCGGGTTCCTGATGATCGGGCTGACTGCCGGCGGCTTTGACTTTGAGGCCGTGCGCGCGGCCGACATACCGCCGGACATCGCGCTCGTCTCGGCCGTCGCCATAGCCGTCGGGCTGGGCGTAAAGCTTGCCGTCTTTATGTTCCACGTCTGGCTCCCGTACGTCCACGGGTCGGCGCCGACCCCGATAAGCGCACTCCTCTCGCCGGCCATGATTGGGATCGGCGCGTACGGGATCTTCCGCCTCATAGTCGAGCTGCTGCCGGGCGCGTTCGCGGACATGGCCATCTGGCTGCACGTCTGGGGGATTGCCACCATGATATACGGGGGCGCGATGGCCCTCATGCAGGACGACGTAAAGCGGCTGCTCGCGTACTCGAGCATAAGCCAGATGGGGTACCTGCTCTTCGGGATAGGATCCGGGTCGGTGCTGGGCATGGCCGGCGCCGAGATGATGTACGTGACGCACGCGCTCGGCAAGGGGCTGCTCTTCATGACGGCCGGGATCCTGATAGTAAGGGCGGGCACGCGGAGCCTCACGCGGCTCGGCGGGCTGGCGGGCAAGATGCCGGTGACCGCAGTCTGCGCCGTGATAGGGGCGCTCACTATCGCCGGCGTGCCGCCGACCAGCGGGTTCATGGGCGAGTGGCTCCTCTTCTACGGGGCGCTAGAGACGGCGCTCGAGGAGGGCTCTACGCTCAGGGCCGTCACGTTCGGGCTCGGGCTGCTGGCAACGGCCCTCACGATGTCGTACATGCTCTGGATGCTAAAGAGGATCTTCTTCGGCAAGACGCCCGAGCACCTCTCGCACGCGCGCGACCCCGGCTGGCACATGAAGGCGCCCATGATGGTGCTTGCCGGGTTCACCGTGGTGCTCGGGATATACCCTGACATATTCCTGGCCGGGATAGTGCCCTACATGGGCGGGGTGCTGGGGGCGTAGGCATGGCGACCGAGGCGATAGGCGGCGACCCGGCGCTCGCGTGGCTGGTCTGGGTGCTCCCGTTCGCCGGCGCACTCGTGATCCCCGCCGTCGCGAGGCTGCGCGGATCCCCCGCGGGATACGCGGCAGTCGGCGTGGCGCTGGCCAGCGCGCTGTGCGCCGCGTCGCTGCTGCCGGGCGCGCTCGGCGGCGCAGAGGTGCACCACCAGGTGTCCTGGATAGCGGCAGTCGGGCTCGACGCCGGCGTGCTGGCCGACCCGCTGTCCGTGATAATGGCAAACGTGGTGGCCTGGATATCTCTGCTGATAGTCATATACAGCACCGGGTACATGCGCGGCGAGCGCGACTATGTCCGGTTCTGGTTCTGGATGCTCTTCTTCATCGGGTCGATGCAGCTGATCGTGCTCTCCGACAACCTGCTGCAGGTCTTCTTCGGGTGGGAGGGCGTCGGGCTCGCCTCGTACGGGCTGATCAGCTTTTGGTACAGGGACAAGAAGAAGGACCACGTCGGCACCGAGGGGAGGACCGTGCTCGGCATGCTGGACTATTACTCGCCGACGCACGCCGGCATGAAGGCGTTCGTGATGACAAAGATCGGCGACATCATGATGCTGGCAGGCATGTTCCTGATATTCGCGTACGCCGGCACGTTCGGGTTCCGCGAGCTGGTGGCCGAGACCGCCTGGGCGGCCGAGATGTCGGCCGCCGGGCTGCTGGTGCCGGCCTTCGTGCTGCTCTTCGGCGGGGCCGTAGGCAAGTCGGCCCAGTTCCCGCTCAACGAGTGGCTGCTCGAGGCGATGACCGGCCCGACGGCCGTCTCGGCCCTGATACACGCGGCCACGATGGTAAAGGCCGGCGTCTTTCTGGTGGCCAGGATCGGCCCCATCGTGTTCGCGCTGGGCGCGGCCGGGCTCCTGGCCGACCAGTTCTTTGAGATCGTGGCCTGGACGGGCGCCATAACTGCGCTTCTGCTTGCCACCCAGGGGATGGTGAACAGGGAGATAAAGAAGGTGCTTGCCTACTCGACCGGCTCGCAGATAGGCTACATGATGATGGCGCTCGGCGTGGCGGGGCTCTCCCACCAGTACGCCGACGGGTACACGGCCGGCTTCTTCCACCTAGTCTCGCACGCAATGTTCAAGGCGTCGCTCTTCATGGCGGCCGGCTCGCTGCTCCACGTCGTGGGGTCGAGGTTCATGGACCAGATGGGCGGCCTGCGCGACAGGATGAGAAAGACGCACGCATTCATGTGGGCCGCCGGGCTCGGGCTGATGGGCGCCCCGTTCATAACGACGGGGTTCTGGAGCAAGGACGCCATATTCGCGGCAGTCTACGAGTCCGGCGGCTGGTGGGCCACGCCGCTCTTTGCCATAGCGGTGCTGACGGCCGTCATCACGGCGTTCTATACCATGCGGATGATCGGGATGGTCTTCTACGGCCCAAAGAGCGCCCACGCGCAGGAGGCGGACAAGGCCGGCCTGCTGCACGAGGCGCCGCTCTCGATGTGGGCCCCGTACGGGATACTCGCGGTATTGACGATCGGCATCGGGATAATAGGGCTGTCGGCCGAGGAGGGGCTGCACCACCTCTTTGACGAGTACCTGGTCCACACGTTCGGCATACACTCGGCGCACGGCGAGCCGTCGGGCCTGCCCGGGTTCCTCTCCGCGCTCAACCCCGCGGCGCTCGGCGCCTCGCTGGTCGCGTTCGGGGCGGGCGCCGGCCTCGGGTACATCTTTTACGTGGCCAGGTGGGCCGACCCGGCGCGCGTCGTGGGGTCAAACCCCCTCTTCCGCGGCGTGCACGCCCTCTTCCTGAACCGGTGGTACATCAACGCGGCCATCTACTGGTGCTTTGTGGCCGCCCCGCTCTGGGTCTCAAGGGCCGTGTACAGGTACTTTGAGAGGACCGCCGTGGACCACGGCATGAACATAGGGCTTGAGAGGGCCGCCGGCTGGGGCGCCAGGGTCGTCCAGGGGACGCAGACGGGCGTCTCCCAGTCGTACCTCTTCGTCTTCGGGGCGGGGATCCTCTTCGTGGTGATGGTGCTGGTGATATAGATGACAGAGCCGTTCTCCACCCCCCTGCTGCTCATCGGAATACTCGGGACGGCGGGCGCCGCGCTGCCGCTTCTGGGGATAGCAAGGCGCGACCGCGGCTCCCACCTGTACGCGGCCATCGCGCTCGGGGCGCTCGCCGCCTCGCTGGCGCTCGTCGGCTACCAGGTGATCTCGGGGGTGGCCGGCCCGCCGGCCGCGCTGCCCGACGGCGTGCTTGCCGACGACGCGTTTGGCGCCGTGCTGGCGGCCGCCATGATAATAGTGGCCCTGATATCGACGGCCGGGTCCATCGAGTACATGCGCAAGAGGTCGGCGCCGGCCGTCTATTACTCGCTGATACTGCTGGCGACGGTCGGGATGGTGCTGGTCGTCTACTCGGCGGACCTCGTGATGCTCTTCGTCGCGTGGGAGCTGATGAGCATACCCACCTACGTGCTGGTCGGGTTCAACAAGCGCAACCCCGGCTCCAACGAGGCGGCGCTAAAGTACTTTCTGTTCGGCGCGCTGGCGTCCGCCGTCATCGTCTATGCCATATCGCTGGCGTACGGGCTCACCGGGTCCACCAACATAGGCGAGGTCGTGGCCGGGTTCGCCGCGCTGGACATCTCGATGGTGCCGCTGGCGCTGCTGTCAGTCGGCCTCTTCATAGCGGGGTTCGGCTTCAAGATGGGGCTGGTCCCGTTCCACCAGTGGCTGCCCGACGCCTACGAGGGGGCGCCCGCCCCGGTGGCCGCCCTGCTGGCGGCGGCGACCAAGAAGGCCGGCTTTGCGGCCGCTATCCGTGTGGTGGTGATGGGGATGATCTCGCTCAGCGTCGACTGGACGCTCGCCCTCGGGGTGCTGGCCGTGATGACGATGACCGTGGGGAACGTGGCTGCCATCATGCAGAGGAGCGTCTCAAGGATGCTTGCCTACTCGAGCATCGGGCACGCCGGCTATATCCTGGTGGGGCTGGCCGTCGCCCCGCACTCGCAGCTCGGCATGCAGGGCGCCATATACCACATCTTCAACCACGCGGTGATGAAGGGGGCCGCGTTCGTGGCAGTCGCCGGGATGGTGGTCGCGCTGGCCGCCACCCACATGGACAAGCTCGCAGGGCTCGGGCGCAAGATGCCTGTCACGTCGCTCGGGTTCGTCCTCTCGCTGTTCGCGCTCGCCGGGATCCCGCCGCTGTCGGGGTTCTGGAGCAAGCTAGTCCTGTTCGAGGGCGCGATCGACGCGGGGTCGTCGCTGTGGTGGGCGCCGTGGCTTGCGATAGCCGGCGTGCTCAACAGCGCCCTCTCGCTCGCGTACTATGGGTGGATAACGCGCAGGATGTACTTTGAGGGAGAGCGCGAGAAGAGGATCGCGGAGCCGCGGTCGATAGCGGCCGTGATGATAGCGGCGTCCGTCTTCCTTGTGGCGTTCGGAATATACCCAGAGCCGCTGCTGGGGCTCGCCTCCTCGGCCGCGCCGCTCATCCCTTGAACGACGCGAGCCTGGTGAGCTCCTCGAGCCCGTCCCTTGCGGCGTTTGCGGGCGCGCCGAGGAGCGCGGAGCGCGCCCTGTCAGAGTACTCTGCGAGCATCTCCTCCATCCTGTCAAAGACGGACCTCGGGTCCGAGCCGCGCCTTACCAGCGCGTTGAAGAGGCGGTCCTCGTTCTTCCAGTCGAGCAGGTCGTCCCGTATCTGGTACGCGATGCCGACGTTCTTCCCGTATGATGCCAGCGCGCCGGCCTGCGCGTCGGTCCCGCCGGCGATTATGGCGCCCGTCCGGGCGGCGACCTCGAAGGCCGTCGCCGTCTTGTACTCGATGACGCGCAGATAGTCGTCGAACGTGACATCGCCCTCCTCGCCGAGCCGGCCCTCTATCATCTCGCCCTCGCTCATCAGCATGGCGGTGGTCGCAAGGTCCGCGGTTATCCTGGGGCTGTCGAGGCGGGCCGATATGGAGAGTATCATGCCGAGTACAAAGTCGCCGGTGAGTATGCTGGTGGTCTGCCCGTACCTCTTGTGGAACGGCTCCCTGCCCCTGCGGGACGTCTCCTCGTCTATTATATCGTCGTGTATTATGGACTCCATGTGGAGCAGCTCGACTGCGCACGCGGCTGCCAGGGCGTTGCCGTCGACCGACCCGACGCAGTCGGCGGCCAGGGCCAGTATCACGGGGCGGATCCTCTTGCCGCCCTCCAGCGAGTACCTGAGGGGACCGATGAACTCGGACCCGGCGTGGGAGCCCAGCTCGTCCTCTAGCGCCCTGTCTATCATCCTGACGTACCTGCCGTACGTCTCCATCAGCGGGTTTGCCTCTGCGTCCAAGACGGCCGGCCACGCGGGGGGCCGCTTTGTAATTAAACCTTGGCGTGCTCCAGCCGGGACTTTCACCTAGCGGATTTGAACCCGGGATCACTGCCTTGAAAGGGCAGTATGCTTGACCGGACTACACCACTGGAGCGCGTCGGCGGGCGGCGGGGCGTCTCCATAAAACCCTTTATGCCCGGCGGGGGCCGCGCGCGGCTGGTTCCGCCGGTGATCAGGATGCTGGCACCATGCGGCGGCCCGGGGCCCGCCGGCGGCTCCCCGTTCTATGCCGACCGGCCCGCCGCGGGGGAGCCGCCGTGACGCCCCGGATCGCCGCCCCGGGCCGCCGGTGGCCGGCAGACCCGTGATGTGCATCGCCGGCGGGCATTCCCGCCGGAAAAAGTTTGCAGAGTTTGCTTTTATATACTAAAACCGGCCCCTGCGGCCCGCCCCGAAAAGGTTTACAAGGTTTGGTTTTATATACTGCCCAGCGACCGCCCGCCCCGAAAAGGTTTACAAGGTTTGGTTTTATATACTGCCCATGCCTGATCGAAAATACCTGCAGTGGGGGCTCGGCCCATTGGTAGTGGCTAATCTGATGATCGACTGCTATACGGGGGCCTCGTAGTGGTATGGTAGACGGCAATCCATTCAAGCCCGGCTCCGGGCTGGATCCGCCGCCGCAAAGACTTTTTTACCGGGGTACTGGCGGCGGGCGCATGGGGATAGCCGAGCGCATCGACCGGATCGTGGAGGGGAGGAGCCTCCTCAAGCACCCGTTCTACCGGGACTGGAGCGACGGCAAGCTCTCGCTCGAGTCCCTGGCGGGGTATTCCATGGAGTACTACCAGCTCGTAAAGGCCGTCCCGCTGATGATGGACCCGATAATACGCGCGGCGCCGACCGGCGCGAGGGCGGAGCTGGAGGAGAACCGGCAGGAGGAGGCCGACCACGTCGCCCCGTGGGAGGCGTTCGCCGGCGGGCTCGGCGTATCCGCCGCCGACCTGGCCGACTATACGGGGCTGGAAAAGACGAGGCGGGCAGTATCCGACCTGGTGGGCCTTGCCGGGGAGGGCCCGGCCGAGGGGGCCGCCGCCATGTACGCCCTGGAGCTTGAGATACCAAAGATCAGCGCCACAAAGCTGGAGGGGCTCTCCGAGTTCTACGGGATCACGTCGGCGGCTGCCACCGAGTACTTTGAGCTCCACATGGAGGCCGACGTGAGGCACGCCGCCTCGTGGAGGGGCCTGCTCCGGGACGGGACCGAGGGGGCCGCCGAGAGGTCGATGGACGCCCAGAACCTCCTGCTTGACGCCTGCTACGAGGAGTACTGCTCATAACGCTTTATAGAGAGGCGCCCGGGGGGCCTCCCCGGGGCCCGTAACTCAGCTTGGTAGAGTAACCGGCTCATAACCGGTGAGCCAGGGGATCAAAGCCCTTCGGGCCCACTACCGCCCCTCCCCACGGTTTTAATCCGGGGGATCCCCGCCGGCCGCCGGCCGCGATGAGGAGTCAGAGTTAACATGAACCGTGATTAAAAGGCATTTGACCGAGCGGCCACGATCCCGCTGGATTTATTTGGTTTCGCCGGGGCCGGATCCGCGTGACGGAGATCTGGTTCAGCTACGGGCCCACCGAGGCGGTGCTCGACGTGCGGGCCGAGAACGAGGGGGCCAGGTACTCGTCGGACGCCGGCGAGATGGACGACGGGGCGCTCTCTGCCGCGCTCGCCGAGGCCGGGCTGGCCGGGATCCCCGACCTTGCCGTCCTGCACGACACGCCGGCCGTGCGCAGGACCGTCGCGTCCCTCTTCATGCTGTGCGCGCAAAAGTCCGCCCCCCCGCCCCGCGTGCTGGCAGACCGTGGCGTGCTGCGGTCGCTGCGCGCCGGGCTGCCGGAGGGGTGCCGCTCCGCCGAGCTCGAGGCGTCCGATCCCGGCGGGCTCGTCTTCGTCTCGGAGGTCGAGTTTGACGGGCTGTTCGGGTACGAGACTGCGGCGACGCGCCTGCTGCGCAGGTACGGCGGCGAGGCGATGCTGACCGCGTACTCGAGGCGCGACGGCAACTCGCCCTCCCCCGGGCGCCGCACGGGCGCGTACGAGGCGGCGCTCGGGTTCGCCGACAGGTTCGAGGCGCGCGCCGTCGACGTCGTGGCCGGGTCCGGCGGGTTGTCCGGCGTGTGGTGCGGCCACCCCTCAAAGTCGGGCGCACCTGCGATGCTGGAGGGATCCGGCGTGCTAGATGCCGAGCCGCACGCGGCCGCCATAATAGGAACCGGCAGGTCGGCCGGCAACGCGACGCTGTCCGGATCGCTTCGCTCCCTGTGGAACTGCGCCGGCGCCGTGAAGAAGGGCGGGCTTGCGATCCTGGTCGCAGAGTGCGCCGGCGGGCTCGGCTCCGCCGCGCTCCGGAGGCGCGTCGAGGGCGGCCTCCCCGACGCGAGCCTGCGCAGCCCCGCCAGGTACGTCGGCGGGATGGAGGACCTGCTGTACCTTGCCGACGCGCGCGACAGGTACCAGGTGGCGCTAGTCTCCGTGCTGCCGGAGCTCTACTCTGAAAAGCTCGGCATCGTGCCGGTCGCCGGCGCGGGCGCGGCCATGGGGCACGCGCTAAAGGCGCAGGGCCAGAGGCTAAAGGCGGCCGTCATCACGGACGGCGCGAGGATCCTGCTGCGCTAGATGCCGGGGATCGGCAGCTCGGCCGGTATCGGGGCGCACAGGACCGCGAGCGCCACGATCCCCGCGTACGCGGCCTTTCTGTTGCGCGGCAGCGGCGAGACGTTGTCAAGCGTGCTGGCGCTCGGGTTCCTCATGCTCATCACCAGTATCAGGACCGCCATCAGCCAGTAGTCGAGCAGGACCAGCACGGCCACGCTCCCGTAGGTCGAGTACCTGTGCAGCGACGGCCTCAGCAGAGTCCGCGCCATGTGGCCGCCGTCAAGCTGCCACGCGGGCAGCATGTTCAGGAACGTGATGAGGAACCCTATCCAGGCGGCGAACATCACCGGGGTCAGCACCACCACGTCGCCGTCCCCCTTGCCGAACAGCGCCAGGCTGGCAGTCATCAGCAGCGGCTCGCCCTGCCCCCACCTCGTGAGCGCCTCGTCATCAAGCATCGAGCTGTCTACCGTGGGCGCCCCGTAGGCGCCGTATATCGAGACGGCGACTGCCACGGCGAGGCCCGCCACGGGGCCCGCTATCGCCACGTCAAACAGTATCTCCCTGTTTATGGTAAGGCCCCTTGACTGGATGAACGCCCCGAACGTGGGTATGCCAAGCACCGGTATCCCCGGTATGAAGTACGGCCAGCTGGTGCGCAGCCCGTGGAACCTGGCCGCCATGATGTGCCCGAGCTCGTGCACCCCGAGTATCCCGAGCAGGGACGCCGTGTACACCGCGGCGACTGACAGCGGGTCTCCGATGTCGACGACCCTGTTGGTGCCCGCCGCCCTGTAATACCCGTCGATCATTACGAGCGATATGACGGCCGCGAACAGCAGCCTCGGGATCCACGGGGACGAGAGCCAGGCGCGCCCCTCCTCCCTGACGAACTTTTGGACTATCACGTACCTCGCGCCCCCCGACTCCTCGAGCCGGCAGACGTACCCCCACGCCTCGAGCCTCCTTGCAAGGGCGACGAACTTTTCCTTGAACTCCGCGTCCTCGATCCGGAACTCGAGCGAGAACTCCGCCCGCTCGAACCCCGAGACGTCAAACGCCGCGTGGACTGCCGACACCACGTCGTCCTGGTCGGGCTCCATGCGGGTGGGCCCGTCCGTGCCTCTATTAAAATGGACTATAGGGGGGCCGCCGCGGCCCGACTCTCCTGTCCCGGTCGGCACGGCCGGGTTGATCCGCCCCGTGTCCGGCCGTCCCTGCAGCGGGGCATGGCGCGGACGTCGGCCGGAAAGACGTTCCCGGCAGGCAGAACCGCGTCCCCCCGGCGCCGCCTGCGCGGAAACCCGTGCCCTTGCCGGTCATGCCTTCCGCGGCCGGATCCCGTGCTGTGGACGGCGGGCGCCGGCCTGCGCGGCCCCGGTTTTCATATAAGCTCCCCCGGCCCCGATCGGTTAGACTAATTACCGAGCCGGGGGGCGGGGCGGCCGATGCAGGCGGCAGTGGGGCTCACGGGGGGCTGCGCCATCAGGCGGGCGTCGCGGGAGGACCTCATACAGGTGATGGAGATAAACCTAAAGACGCTCCCGGAGCACTATTCGGACTATTTCTACGAGAGCCTGCTCGCCGAGATACCGGAGGCGTTCCTGGTGGCCGACTCGGGGGGGCGCCTCGCCGGGTACGTCATGTGCAAGACGGAGTACGGGTTCTCCAACTTCAAGCGCCTCGGGTTCGTCAAGAAGGGCCACATGGTGTCCGTCGCCGTGCTGCACGAGTTCCGCGGCAGGGGGGTCGGGCGGGCCCTCGTGGAGGGGTCGGCCGAGGGCGTGCGGCTGCGCGGGTGCGACGAGTACTACCTGGAGGTGCGGTGCAGCAACACGGACGCCGTCAGGCTGTACGAGAGGATGGGCTTCTCGATAAGGCAGCACCTGAAGAACTACTACAAGGACGGCGAGGACGCGTACCTGATGTCGGCTGACCTCAGGGGATCCCGCCCAAGCAATAAATAGACGCGGGCGCGGCGCGTCCGCGATGGACAGGCGCAAGGCGGGCGGGGCCTCCATCTTTGCGCTCTGCATAGCCGGGTTCTTCACCTACGCGTACCTGCTGATGCTCTCCGAGTGGAGCCCCATAGTGCTGCAGCTCTCCGTCCTGATGATAGCCGGCGGCATACTGGGGGTGATAGCGTGGATAGGGTACGTGATGGCCACGACGCGCCCCTCGCCGGCATCGATATCCGACGAGTAGCGCATTTATGGGCGCCGGCCCCACCGGCGCCCGCCATGCTGGAGGACGACCACCTGTCCCGGGCGATGATCCTGTCCGGCCTCGGGAGGCACGAGGAGGCGCTCGCGTGCGCCGACATGGCGCTGGCCGGCGACCCCGGCCGGCTGGCCGCGCACGCGTGCAGGGGGATCGTGCTCGGAAGGATGGGGCGCCACGAGGAGGCGCTCGCCTGCTACGACCGGGTGCTGGAGGCCGACCCGCGCAACCCGCTCGTGCTCAGCAACAAGGCCACGTCGCTGATATCGACGGGCAGGGGCGGCGAGGCGCTCGGCTGCTATGACAGGGCGCTCGAGGCGCAGCCGGACAACACCGACATACTCTGCAACAAGACGTCGGCGCTCAACCACCTGGGGATGGCGGAGGAGGCGGCCAGGCACGCCGACCGCGTGCTCGAGCTGGATCCGGACAACCACGTCATGATGGGCGCAAAGGCCGCGGCGCTGGTCCAGCTGGGCCGGGACGAGGAGGCGCTCGACCTGTACGACCGGGCGCTCGACATCCGGCCCGACTATGTGACGGGGCTCAACAACAAGGCCGCCACGCTCGCAAAGATGGGCAGGTACGAGGAGGCGCTCGAGTGCGCCGACGACTCGATAGCGACGGATCCCGCGCGCACGTCCGCCTACAAGAACAAGGCGCAGGCGCTCATCGGGCTCGGGAGGGACGCCGAGGCGCTCGAGTGCCTTGAAAAGGCGCTCGACGCGGACCCCGGGGACGCCGTGGCGCTGTACGGCAGAAAGTACGTGCTGGGGCGGCTCGGTGATCCGCGGCCGGACCCATGACGGCGCCTCATCCGGGGACGCGCGCGTCGACCACCGCCTGGTAGTACCTCGGCCCCACCGCCCTGACGGTCCTCGAGGAGACCACCTCGATATCCCCCGGGTACGCGCCCCTTAGGCGCGCCTCTGCCGCGCGCCCGGCCTCCTGCTTTCTTGCGGCCGCCACGTGCGTGTAATAGTGGATGGTGCAGCCGGCGGCCGCCGCCCCCGCCGCGGCGCCGAGGAACCCGTCGGACCCCTCGGGCAGCGGCATCAGTATGCGGTCCGCCTTGGGCAGCCCCGCCGACACCTCGGCCGCGTCCCCGAGCACCGGTACCACCACGCCGGCCGTCCTGTTCATCGCGATGCTGCGCCCGCACAGGTCGATCGCGTCGGGGTTGATGTCGACGTTGTATACGGTGCACTCCGTGTCCCTGGCAGCTATTATCGAGAACGCGCCGGTCCCGCCGAACATGTTGAGGACCACCTCGCCGGGGCGCACCAGCCCCGCTATGCGCGCGCGCTCAGTCGACAGCCGCGGCGTAAAGTACGCCCTCCCGGCGTCGACGGCGAGGCGGCACCCCGACTCGCGGTACTCTGTGCGCGTGCCGCCCTCCCCCGCGATCCTCTCAAGGTCCCTCGTGCGGCGCTCGCCGCCGACCGGCGACACCTGGCAGAAGACGGCCCTGGCAGGACCCACCCCGTCAAGGAGCGCCCGGCCTATCTCTGCCCTGCGGTGCATCATCCCGGCGGGGATCCTGACCACCACGACGTCCCCTATCTGGTCGAACGCGCCCCAGACCCTGCCCGCCTCGTCCCCGAGCGAGTCCCTGAGCGCCTCGCGCAGCATGCGGGTCAACAGTTGTAATAGTTCCCCGCCGCCTTCTGCCCCTTGTCGAGGCGGCTGCCCTCCTTGTTGACGCGCGGCCTCATGCTCCGCTCGTCCCTGCGGAACGACATGCCGAGCGATCCGAGAAAGCTGTTCATCGCGTCGGACTTGGCGGCGGGGCGGCCCGCGGCCCCCTCCCTGCCGGGCGTGCCGGTGAATATCACCATCGAGTCCGAGACGAGGTCCATCAGCTGCAGGTCGTGGTCTATGACTACGGCGGCCCTGCCGAACGAGCGCGCGAACCTCTGGATGAACCTGGCCACCGCTATGCGGTCCTCGATGTCAAGGAACGCCGACGGCTCGTCTAGCGCGTACACGTCGGCCTTTTGCAGGAGGCACGAGGCGACGGCCACCTTCTGCAGCTCGCCGCCTGACAGGGTGCTCGCGTTCTTGGGGTAGAGGCGCCTGATCCGGAGCGGGGAGAGCACCTGCTCCTCCTCCATGGTGCCGGCGACGGGGCCGCCGTTGGCCATCCCGAGCACCTCCTCCACGTCCCTGTCGGGGCCCCCCTGCAGGTACTGGGGCTTGTATGATATCCTTATCTTCCCGTCGACGCTGCCAGAGTCCGGCCCGACGGCGCCCGCCAGCATCTTCATCAGGGTCGTCTTGCCGAGCGCGTTTGCGCCCATTATGCCGAGCACCTCGCCCCTCCTGACGGCGCCCGGCTCCGCGCGCACGGAGAACCCCTCGTACGCCTTTGAGAGCGCCGGGTATGATACGACCTCGGTCCCCTCCTGGAACTCGGCGGCCGTCGACGAGGCGTCCAGCGTGAACCCCTTGTCGCGGAACCTGACGTTCTCTGCCGGCAGGTACCCGTCGAGGAACGCGTTGATCCCCGCCTTTGAGGACATGGGGCCCGAGACGATCCCGTACGCGCCCGGCTCGCCGTACAGGACGCTCACGCGGTCGCTCAGCAGGTCGAGCAGCACGAGGTCGTGCTCGACGACCATCACGCTCCTGCCGGCCCCGGCAAGCGACCTTATCACGCGCGCCACGCCGGCCCTCTGGAAGACGTCGTTGTAGGAGGACGGCTCGTCGAAAAAGTACATCTCGGCGTCGCGCGCGGCGGCGGCCGCGATCGCAAGGCGCTGCAGCTCGCCGCCGCTCATCTCCGGCAGGCGCCTCTCGAGCGATGCGCCAAGCCCGAGCTCGGCGGCAAGCTGCCGCGCGGCGCCCCTCTCGTCGTACTTTTCGAGCAGCTCCGCGCCCGTGCCGTCAAACGCCCCCGCTATCATGTGCACCTGCTGCGGCTTTATGGACGACCTGAGCGACCCGTCGCGTACCGCCTCAAAGTGAGCCTTCATCTCCGTCCCCTTGTAGTGCTCCAGTATGCCGTCCCAGCCGGGAGGGTCGCGGTAGTCGCCCATGTTGGCGCGGATGGAGCCTGAGAGCACCCCGACGACCGTGCTCTTGCCGGTGCCGTTCCTGCCGAGCAGCCCGACCACCTCGCCCCTCCCGGGGGACGGGAGCCTGTAGAGGCGGAACGAGTTGGGGCCGTACTGGTGGACGCGGTCAGTCGCCAGCTCGCCGGCCAGGTTCACGATGGTGATGGCGTCAAACGGGCAGACCTTTACGCAGATGCCGCACCCGTTGCAGATGTCCTCGTCTATGCGGGCCTTGCCGGACTCGTCGGATATGGTGATACAGTCGGCGCCCGACTTGTTGACGGGGCAGTACTTTACGCACTCGAGGCCGCACTTCTTGGGCTGGCAGAGCTCCTGGTCTAGGACGGCCACGCGGTGGGTCATGCGGGGCCCTGCGGCGCGTCATCTTATACCTGTTTTGGGGGATCCCCGGCCCGGGGTCCCCCCGCCGCCGCTACCTTAATAGGCGGGCCCCCGCCGGGGGCCGCCAAGCCGGCCATAGCGTCAGGGCGCGACCCAACCCCTTTCCGAACTTGGAAGTCAAACCTGGCGTCGCTGTCGTGGTACTAAGATGCGAGAGCCCTTGGGAAGCGGCAGTGCTGGCATCAACTTAATACCGGGGGATCCGCCGCGCCCCGCATGCCGGCCTGCATGGTATGCGGGGAGGAGATGGACGACATCCGCCTCCTCAACCACATGATGGAGAGGCACGGCTGGCGCAACCCCGCCGTTGGAAGGCCCGACCGCAACTCGCGCGGCTACTGACGGAGCATCTCGAGCGCCAGGCGGACGCCGAACCCCGTGGCCCCGCCGGGGTTGTACGGCCGCTTCCTTGACGCCTGCTGCATCCACGCCGTCCCCGCGATGTCGACGTGCGCCCACGGGGTTGATCCGGCGGCCATCCTGAGGAACTCGGCCGCCGATATGGCGCCGGCCGCCGTCCCGATGCCCATGTTCCTCGAGTCGGCCACCTCCGACCTTATGAGCCTCTCGTACCTGTCGCCGACCGGCAGGCGCCAGACGTCCTCGCCGGACCTTGCCGACGCCGCCTCGACCCTGGCGGCCAGCCTGTCGTCGTTGGAGAAGAGCCCCGCCACGTCGGAGCCGAGCGCGACTATGCAGGCGCCCGTCAGCGTGGCAAAGTCCAGCATGTACTCGGGCGAGTACTTTTCCCTCGCATAGGCGAGCGCGTCGGCCAGTATGAGCCTGCCCTCGGCGTCCGTGTTGATTATCTCGGCGGTCCTCCCGCCGTACAGCGTCACGATGTCGCCGGGCCTGTACGCGCCGCCCCCCGGCATGTTCTCGACGGACGGTATTATCCCGACCACGTTGGCCTTTACGCGCATCAGCGCGGCCGCGCTCAGCGCCCCCAGCACGGCGCAGCCGCCGCACTTGTCGAACTTCATCTCCTCCATCCTCTCGCGCGGCTTTAGCGAGATCCCGCCCGTGTCGAACGTGACGGCCTTGCCGACCAGCGCGGCAGGCCTGGCCCCCCTCGGGCCCCCCATGTACTCGAGTATTATCAGCCTGGGGCCGTTCCTGCTGCCGCCGCCGACGGCCATCATGCCGCCGAACCCGCGCCTTGAGAGCTCGGCGGGCCCCAGCACGGTGCACCGCAGGCGCGGCCCCGACAGCTTTTTCGCCGCGCTGGCCAGGTCCGCCGGCGCGCACTCGTTGGGGGGCGTGTTTGCAATGTCCCGCGCGAGCCTGACGCCGCCGGCCGCCAGCGCCGCGCCCCTTGCGCCGGCCGCCTCGCTGTCCCTTGCCACCACCGTGATCCTGCGCGGCACCTTCTTCTTCTCAGCCCTGAACCTGTCGAACCTGTACAGCGCCAGCATGGCCCCCTCGACGGCCTCGGCGGCGGCCCCGGGCGGCGGCACTATGGCTATCTCCTGCACGCCGATCTCGGCGGCCCTCCTTGCCGCCGCCCCCGCCGCGTGCCTGGCCGCGCCGGGCCCGCCGTCCCCGAGCCCGGCCACCATCATCCTGGTGGGGGATCCCCCCGGGTTGTAGACGATCCCGGTCTCGCCGAGGCGCCCGCCCGTGTCGCCGAACGCGCGCTCCAGGGCGGCGCCGCCGCGCCCCCTCGGCGGCCTGCCCTCCTCCGCGAAGACGCAGAGCAGAGGCGTGCCGGCCGGCGGCCTCTGCACTATCCTTACGGCGGGCCCGCCGGCGCCGGGCTTTGGTATCACCGCACCTCGCCCCTTGAGAGCATTCCGGCGGCCCTTGAGAGCGCCGAGCTGCCGCACGAGCCTGACGTGCACGCGGCCGGCGGCGGCCCGCCGCCGCCGGGGGACCCCCTGCCGATTATGGCCCTTGCAAGCGGGAGCAGCGCCGACCTGCCGCCGTACGCTCGCCCGTCCTCTATCACCCAGAACATCTCCCGCGCCGACGGCCCGAGCATCTCCCTGCCGATCCTCGCCCCCTCGTCCGTATAGTGCCCGACGGCCCTGATCCTGCCGCGGGCGGCGCGGAAGGCCGCCCTTGCGAACTTGGAGCAGGAGCCGCACTGGTCGTCGTATATGATGGTGCGCGGCGTCATCGCGCGTGCGGTGCCCGGGCCTGCTTAAAATCCTTGCGTCCGAACCGACGCACAAGCCGCGTCATGCTGCGTCCTTCGGGCCGCTCCGGGATATCGGCCCGCCTGCACGTGTTGCGGCGGCAGAGTCGGCGGCGCCAAGGCGGCATGCGTCAGACCCCTGTCGATCTGGAGCACAATGGCCGATCCCCTTTAAATACGATTTTGGTATTGCCGACCCGTGTCTCCTCCCATGCGGCCATGTCGCCAAAATCTATTACCGACCAATTTCGTCAAGTACCTCAAAAAAATACTTCTTTGATATGCCTATCTGATCCATCATAAACGAGAACACGTCGTGGGAATACCAGCTATATTTTGCCACGGTGACCCGCCTTTTGCCCTTGGCGTATCTCATATGGCTTCCCACCTGCCTGACAAATTCAAACTCTAAATGCTCCAACACCTTCACTACCTGCCTGTATGAAACTGATGATGGATTAGGGTTGCGGTGTTTCTTACCCATGATGCGCCACAACGGGTGCCATATAAAAAGAAGGCGGTTTCTTGGATGCGGGCAGAATGGGATATACAAAACTATCATATGATTCGGTTATATGTGTAAAAAATCGCAGCAACTAAGATTTCCATGCATCATGCGGATTTTTTCGTGCCACATACTGATTAACGAACTTTGGCTGTCCCGTGTTAGACGGCTGATGCATATCCTACCATGTGCCCGCTCTGCTATACCTTGATTTTTTGCGTCCGGATAACTTCGATGCCCCTCTTGCGGAAATCATCACTGCCAAAATACGTGCCAATGGCCCTGTGTTCGGATTCCTCCTGGGGGGCGTATGTGAGGCCCGCTTCATGTATGTCGATCAGCGACAAAGCGGCCACCTCCTTTATGTGCTTGATTGCCTCTTCCATGGTGGCGCCATCTGCCACGCATGATGGCAGGTCGCGTACTATAGCATAGTATCGTCCCTGTTTCTTCCCAATTACTGCCTCAAGTAGGGTCGATTCCGATATCATCATGGCCCGTGGCCCCCCATTTGATTATTTAACTGTTTAACAGCAATTCTGGGCAATACGTGGGACGAAAATCGTCAGTGTCTGATCCGGCCTCTCCCCGTACAATTCCGGGCTGCATTGATCGCCAGAGCTCCCGCCCTGTCCGGATGCTCCTTCCGGAGTATCCCGGCCGCCCTGCATCTCCGGCACGGCCCTGCGGGTAGGGACCGGGCGCGTCCTGTGATGCCGGCGTCAGTCCGGCTGGTAGATTTTTATTCGATCCGCCGGGCCCCGGCCGCGTGGGCCTCCAGTACTACCGCGTAAAGAGGGACGTGCTGCGGGCGCGGAGGCTGGTCGTGCGCGCCACGGCCGCGGCCGGATCCGGCCACCCCGGCGGGTCGTTCTCGATGGCCGAGATAGTCGGCTGCCTCTTTGCCAGCCACCTGCGCTTTGACCCGGGGAACCCGGACGACCCCGGGCGCGACCGCCTCGTCCTCTCAAAGGGGCACGCCGCGCCCGGCCTCTACTCTGGGATGGCAGTCGCCGGCTATATCGGCGAGGAGGAGCTTGGCACCCTCCGGCAGCTTGGCGGGCGCCTCCAGGGGCACCCGGACCTAAAGTGCCCCGGGGTCGAGTTCTGCGGCGGCTCGCTCGGCACCGGGCTCTCGTTCTCCATAGGGCTGGCGCTCGCCGCGCGGCTCGACGGGAGGGACTCGCGAACCTACGTGATAATGGGGGACGGCGAGTCCGACGAGGGGCAGGTGTGGGAGGCGGCGATGTCGGCCGCAAAGTTCAAGCTCGGCTCCATCACGGTCTTCCTCGACCGGAACCGCATCCAGCAGGACTCGCGGACGGAGGAGGTCATGCCGCTCGGGGACGTGGCCGCAAAGTGGCGCGCGTTCGGGTGGAACGTCATCGAGATAGACGGGCACCGGATCGAGCAGGTCGACGCGGCCGCATCGGCGTCCCGCTCGTCCGGCATGCCGACCGTCGTGGTGTCGCGCACCGTAAAGGGGCGGTCCGTCGAGCACATGGAGGACAACCCCGCCTGGCACGGCAAGGCGCCCGATCCGGCGATGGTCCCGGTCATCCAGGCGGAGCTTGGCATGCAGTTCATGGTGGCGCCGTCCATAATAGCCGGCGACATGTCGGACCTTGCCGGAGAGGTGCGGCGCTGCGAGGAGGCGGGCGCCGACCTCGTGCACCTTGACGTGATGGACGGCACGTTCGTGCCGGAGAGGACGTTCGGCCACGACAAGATAGCGGAGCTGCGCCCGCTGACGCGCATCCCGTTTGACGCGCACCTGATGATAGACGGCCCGGCGCGGCGCGTCCAGGACTATGTCGATGCCGGGTGCGACATCATCACGGTGCACGCCGAGGCCGTCGACGGGGCCGGGTTCGGCGAGATACTCGACAGGCTCCGCGGCGCCGGCGTCGGCGCCGGCCTGGCGGTGAACCCCGGCACCGAGCTCCCCGGGTGGTCCCACGAGTTCCTCCCGTCGGTGGACCAGCTGATCGTGATGTCAGTCGAGCCCGGCAGGTCCGGCCAGAAGTTCCTGCCCGGGACCATCGGGAAGATGGCCCGGCTCCGCGAGGCGCTCGACCGGCACGGCTTTGCCGGGTACGTGGAGGCCGACGGCGGGATAAACTGCGGCAACGCGGCCTCCTCGTTCGGCGCGGGCGCCCGCGTCTTTGTCGGGGGCGGGTCCATGTCGGGGCAGCAGGACATCGCGGGGGCCGTCCGCGCCTTTCGGGAGGCGGTCCTCGACGAGAGGCGGCGCCTCCTGATGCGGGAGGCCGCCGGGCTGGGGCTGGAGGAGCGGTGGGTGGACCTCCACGAGGGGGCAAAGCGGGACCGGCTGCGCCGGCTGGCAGGTGGCGGCGCATGACCGCGATGACCGACATGCGCACAGAGTATGCCCGGACCCTGGTGGAGCTTGGCAGGTCCGACCCCCGGATCGTGGTGCTCGGCGCAGACACGACCGACTCGCTAAAGACGTCCTCGTTCGGAAGAGAGTTCCCCGGCAGGCTCTTCAACGTGGGGATAGCAGAGGCCAACATGGTCTCGGTGTCAGCCGGGCTTGCCGCCGCCGGCAAGACGGCCTTTGCCAGCACGTACGCCATATTCCTGCCCGGCAGGGCGGTCGACCAGCTGCGCAACAACGTGGCGTACCCGTCCCGGGACGGGATGCCCGGCCTCAACGTAAAGATCGTCTCCTCGCACGGCGGGCTCTCGGTCGGGCCCGACGGCGGCTCGCACCAGCAGCTGGAGGATGTGGCGATAATGAGGGCGATCCCCAACTTCCGCGTCCTGGTGCCGGCCGACTCCGCCTCCGTCGCCTCCCTGGTCCGCGTGATGGCCTCCGAGTACGGCCCCTTTTACATGAGGATGGCAAGGTCAAAGACGCACGTGGTCCACGAGGAGGGCGCCGATCTTCGACCGGGCCGGGCCGTCACGCTGCGCGACGGCTCTGACTGCACCATCGCCGCGTGCGGCATCACGGTCCACATGGCCCTCGAGGCGGCCCGCCTGCTGTCGGAGCGGGGCGTCTCGTGCAGGGTGCTTGACATGTTCTCCGTAAAGCCGGTGGATCATGCGGCCCTCGAGAGGGCGGCCCGGGAGACGGGGCGCATCGTGACTGCCGAGGAGCACAACGTCATGGGAGGCATGGGCTCGGCAGTCGCAGAGTCCGTCTCGGGGTCGTACCCGGTGCCCGTCAGCATGATCGGGGCGCGGGACGCGTTCGGCGAGTCGGCCCGGGACTCGGAGATACCGGCCCTGCTTGAAAAGCACGGGATCACGTCGGTTAATATTGCCAGGGCGGCGGGGGCGGCCCGATGAAGATCTTCCTTGACACGGCCGACGTAAAGGCCGTCCGCCGGTTCGCCGGGATGGGCGTCGTCGACGGCGTCACCACCAACCCGACCCTCCTTGCCAGGGAGGGCGGCGACCCCGAGGCGGCGATGGCCGAGATGGTGGGCGCCGTGGCGGGGGACGTCAGCCTCGAGGTCGTCTCGACGGACTCGGCCTCGATGATAGAGGAGGGGAAGAAACTGCGCCGCCACGGCGGGAACGTGGTGGTAAAGGTGCCGATGACCTCGGACGGGCTCCGCGCGTGCAGCGCCCTCTCGTCCGAGGAGATACCCGTCAACGTGACTCTCGTCTTCTCCGCAAACCAGGCCCTGCTTGCCGCAAAGGCGGGCGCCGCGTACGTGAGCCCGTTCATCGGGAGGCTCGATGACGCGGGCCAGGACGGGATGGGGCTCGTCCGCGACATGGCCGAGATATTCGAGAACTATGAGATGGGCGCCGAGATCCTGGTGGCCAGCGTGCGCCACCCCGTCCACGTGCTCGAGGCGGCAAAGGCGGGCGCCGACGTGGCCACCGTGCCGCCGGCCGTCCTCGAGAAGATGCTGCGCCACCCGCTCACCGACATCGGGCTGGCCGCGTTCCTGGCCGACTGGGAGGCCGCGCGCGCGGCGCGCGCCGGGAAATGAAAAAATTCGGGGCCGGTCTAGCCCCTGCTCTTCCTGCTGCCGGTCCCCCTTCCGGTGGTCCGGGTCATGCCCTTGGTGCTCGGCTTTGACCTTGGGTCGGGGGTATCGCCCAGCTTGCGCCTGCCGGTCCCCCTGCCGGATATTACCGTCCTGCTGGAGGCCGCGATCTTGCGCGACTGCTGGATCTTCTTGAACTCCTCGCCGGTCCACTTTGACGAGTCACTGTCCACCTCGATGGTCCCCGTCCCGCGCCCGGTCCGGATCTTTATCTTGACCATGGAATACCCCCGGGGGGCTTGTATTTATCTAGATCCGTCCCTGCCCGGATCGGCGCGCCGGGGGCCCCGGGCATGATAAGGTACCTCCTCGTGGCCGCCGGCCTCGGGATCCTGCTGGTCAACGCCCTCCTCGGGCACGAGCTCTACGAGACGTACGGGAGGGACGTCAGCCGGTATACGGCGTACGTGCACCTTGACGGGTGGGGGGACAGGCAGAACGTCATCATCGAGGCGTTCCGGGTCTGGGACGGGGCCGGGCCGCCCGGCCACGCCTACAACCCCAACCGGCTCGGGAGCCAGGGCGGCCTCGGGTACGTGGAGCTGCTGCACGGGCACGGCGGGTGCTCGCAGGCGTGGCGGCCCGAGCCCTACCGGATAATCACCGACACGCTGCTGGCATGGGGCGGCCTCCTCTCCGGCGGGCGCCTCGGGGCCGACCCGTATGCGGTCGAGCTGCCCCCCGCCGGGCCCGGCTCGCTAGGGGAGGGCCGCCACTTTGCCCACTTTGTGCCGGCCTGCCTGCCGGGCAACGGGACGCTCGTGGGGTACTCCGTCTCGGTGTCGGGGGCCGGCCACATGGGGGCCTACTTTGTCGACTCCGAGGCGCGGCTTGCAGAGTATCTTGGGACGGGCTCGGTGGCCCACTATCCGGGGTGCTATTCGGAGGGGTCCGCGGCCCACGGCGGGTCGTGCACCGCCGGCGAGGGGTCGGGGCTCCTGGTGCTGGTGCCGGCCGACGGGGGCTCGCCGACGGCCCGCGTCCACGTCAGCATGTTCGTCATCCCCAGCGGCCAATCCAGCCCAGCTTCTTAAAGTACGCGAACATGACGGCCGCCGGCACCGCCGACGCGGTGATGATGGCGGCGAACGTGGCGTACCTGCCCAGCGGCCCCGACGCGCCGGCCAGCGGCAGGTCCACGTTCATCCCGTAGAACGTGCCGACGACGGTGGCCGGTATGGCCAGCGTGAATATTATGGTGAGCATCCCGAGGACCCTGTTGGTCTTCTCGGTGCTCAGCACAAAGTCCGTGTCCTTGTAGATCTCCATCGTCTCCCTCGACTCGTCAAGCGTCTCTATCACCTTGTCGATGTGGTCGGTCACGTCGTCATAGTACAGGCCGAGGTCGCCGTCCTCGCCGCCGAGCCTCCTGACGCTCTCTGATATCTCAGAGACGAGCCGCTTGAGGTGGGCCGCCATGCGCCTCTGCCTGTTTATCTCCCTCCTGAGGAGCGCTATGGACCTTGCGACGGGCCGCGCCTCGTCAAAGACCATCCCCTCCATCTCGTCCAGGCTGGCGATTATCCTCCTCGAGGCGTGCAGCAGGTCGTCGACCAGCGCGTCGATTATCTCGTGGAGCAGGGCGCCCGGCGGGCCCCCCATCAGCCTGCCCCGCCTGTCCGGGTCCGAGCCGTCCCTGCACGCCCGGGCCAGCTCGACGAGCGGGGCAAGGTCCCCCTGGTGGACCGTCACGAGGAACCCCCTCCCCATGAAGACTGACAGCTGGCTTATCTTTGGGGACGCCTCCCTGCTCGATAGCGGCGCAAAGTGCATCAGCACGAAGAAGTGGTCCTCGTACGCGTCAAGCTTTGGCAGCTCGAACTTTGTCATGCAGTCCTCCACGTTGAGCGAGTTGAGCCCCAGCCTGGCGGCGAGCGCCTCGACGTCGGCCCTGTCGGGGTTCTGCATGTCCACCCACTCGAACGAGCCGCCCTGGATCACCTCGGTGGACCCGCTCGCCGGCGCCTCCTCGTGCCTCCTCCCCTGGCGCAGCCGGGGAATGAACCTGCCGCCCATGCCACGGCGGTGCCCGGCCGTGTAAATTTAAAGGATCACTTGAACGGGAGCAGCTCGTTCATGCCGATCCACGTCAGGACCGCGGCGACTGCCATCCCTAGCCACCACATTCGCATCGGGCCGGCGGCGGGCGGGCCGATAATAAACCTACGCAGCGGCGTACCGCGGATCCGCCCTCCCCGGCGCCCGCCGCTTAAAGGGTTATTACGGGACGCGCGCCGGGGCGCCGTGCGGCCCTCGTAGTATAGTGGTTAGTATAGGGGACTGTGGCTCCCCGGACAGGGGTTCGATTCCCCTCGAGGGCCCCAATACATCCTGCCGGATCCCGGCAGGGCTCCGCCGGATATGCTCGGGACTTGGGCGGCCCGCCTGCCGGGCCGCCGCCCGCCGGATCGAGCCCTAGAATATGCCGAACTTTGACGACTCCATCTCGTCCTTGAGGGCCAGCTTGAAGCGGGGGCCCTCCCCCGCGTTCTTCTCCAGCCAGGTGAGGAACTTTTTCTCCATCCCCTTGCCCTTTAGCGCGTCAAACTCGCCGCCGAGCATCTCGGCGAGCCTCTCGACCATGCCGCGGCTGACGCTCAGCACGAAAAAGTGCCACCCGAACGCGAACTCCGAGTCGGTCATGGCAAACTCGTCCTGCCCGTGGGTCATCGCCTCGAGGTGCGAGAGCCTCCTTGAGAGGGCGGCGCTGGTCCTGTCATAGTCGACGGCCGAGACGTTGATGTTTATCCTCCCGTCCATGCCGCGCCCGCGGGGCCGCCCCGCTAAAAATGCTTACTCGAGCAGGTGCCCGAACTCTATCCCAAAGTGCTCCCTCATTATCCCCGCGTACGCCCTGATCGGGTCGGGGATCCCGTCCCCGCAGGCGACCCCCATGGCGCGGGCGCTCGTCCAGATGGAGAGCGTCTGTATTATGGTGAGGAACCTGTCGTTCTTGGAGCCCGGCGGCGAGACGGCCCTCGTGTACCTCTCGGCGTGCTCCCAGGCCGTCACAAAGTCGACGCAGTCTGTCCCAAAGACGGCCCGCACCTGCTCGCGCACGGAGCCGGCCCTCCTCGGCGGCGTCCTGGTAAGCACGTACGGGAACCTCACCTCGTCCGGCAGGCACCCCGGAAGCGGCCCCCACAGCGTCAGCACCCTGGCGCCGTCCATCCCGTCGAACCTCTGCACCATCTGCTCCGTGACCCCGGGATCGGCGAACCAGAAGAGCACCAGGCTGGATCCGGATATGTCCGCCTCGAGCGCGTCCGCGCAGACGACGCGGGCGCCCGGCGCCGCGGCGCGGGCCCTCTCCGCCATCCGCGGGTCCGAGTCCACCCCGAGCGCGCTTTTTGCGCCCATCCGGAGCGCCGCGGCAAGCCCCTCCCCGCCGCCGCACCCGACGTGGCAGAACGACTCGCCGGCGACCCCGGCGAACCCGAGCGCCTCCTCGAGCGCGCGCCGCGGCAGCTCCGCGGCATCGCCGCTCATCAGGTCCGCCGGCAGCCCCGCCAGGTACTCCTCTATCCTCATTCCCGGATGCTCTCGAGCTTGGAGACGGCCTGCCACAGCTGCGTCCTGACGAACGAGGGCATGTTGGGATCCTGCGTCACGTCGTCAAGGGTGCTGATCGCGTTGGCCGCCCTCACGGAGAGCGAGTACTCTGGGTCCCCGAGCCCCTCGAGCAGGTCGCTTATCGACTTTTTGATGGTCTTGGGGGTGGTCGGGCTGCCCGCTATCTGGTTGAGCGTGTCCACGGCCTCCTTCATCGCGGCCTTGTTCCTTGCGGCATCCACCATGGGGGCCCGCCGACCCACAGAAGTATAAATTTACAGATCCGGCAGGTCCGCAAAGACGCCGCCGGCGTCCTCGGAGGCCGGATACGACCCGAGGTCCGGTATCCTGGCCGGGAACCTTGAGAGCCTGCCGGTGGTGCAGTCAAACTCGGCCCCGTGCCAGCCGCACCTCACCGTGCACCCGTCCAGCGCGCCGGCGGCCAGGCTGGCCCCCGAGTGCGTGCACGTGTCGTCCACCACGTGGTACCTGCCGCCCTCGTTGAGGACCAGCAGGTCCCTCCCCCCGGCGCGGAAGCCTGCCATCGTGCCGGGCGGCACGTCGCCGGCACCGCAGACGCGCACCCTCACCGCCCGGCGCCCCCCGTGATCCTGACCCTGTTGCGGAGCGTCCCGAGCCCCTCTATCCCGGCCTCGACCATGTCGCCGTCCCTGAGGTACCCGCCGGGGTGGCCCCCGAGCGCCACCCCCGCCGGCGTCCCCGTCGATATGACGTCGCCCCTCTCGAGCGTCATCACCCTTGAGAGCCCCGATATTATCTCCGGTATCTTTACGTGCATCATCGACGTGCTCGAGTCCTGCCTCGTCTCGCCGTTGACGCGCGTCGTGATGCGCAGGTCCTGCGGGTCGCCCGCCTCGTCGGCCGTCGTTATCCAGGGGCCGCACGGGGCGAACGTGTCAAACCCCTTTGCCCTGCCGAACTGCCCGTCCCGCTCCTGTATCTCCCTGGCAGAGACGTCGTTGAGGACCATGTAGCCTAGCACGGCGCCCATGGCGTCCCCCGGCGCCACGTCCTTGCAGTCCCTCCCGATCACCACTGCAAGCTCGGCCTCGTAGTCGAGCCTGCCGGCGAACGCCGGGCATACGATGTCGGACCCGGGGCCCGCCAGCGCCGTGGGCGGCTTTAGCACCACGGCCGGCTCGTCGGGCGGGTCGATCCCCTGCTCCCTTGCGTGGTCCTCGTAGTTGAACGCCAGGCATATTATCTTGCCCGGGCGCTGCACGGGGGCGAGCAGCTCGTACTCTGCGGTCTCGTATCTGAGGCGCCCCGACGACCTCTCGACCTCGGCGGGCCAGCCGTCAAAGAGAAACCCCCGCATCCCGTCGGGTACCGGGACGCCCGTCCTCACCGCGATCTCCTCCCGGGTTGCCACCCTGCCGTCCCTGACGAGCCCGTACGTCTCGGCGCCGCCCGCCCTTATCCTGGCTATCCTCATCTCACTTGTGCGTGAATATCGCCTGCGTCTGCGAGTCCTTCCTGCAATACCCGAACCTTACAAACTGCACCGGCGCGCCCTCCTCCACGTCAAGGTATGCAGGCTCGCTATAAACGTCTAGCTCGGAGAGGCTCCCCTCGTCGTACTCGCCGTCCCTGAAGAGCTCCCCCGGCACCAGTATCCTCAGCCTGTGGGACCCTGCCGGGACCCACTGGATGGCCTGCCCGCCCGCCCCGCCCAGGTACTCGGCGGCGGGACTGCCCCCGGCCCGGGTGATCCTGACCCGCCCGATCCCCATCAGGGTCGCCTCCGAGCCCTCCGCGAGGGCCCCGGCGTCGGCCTCGGCGATGCTGATGCCGCCCGACGTGTCGACTGTCCTGCTCCCCATCTCCGAGGAGGGGTGGTTGCGGATCTCGACGGAGGGCGGCAGCCCGGCAACGTCCAGCCGGACCGGGTCCTCGACCATGTGGAGCCTCCCTGCCACCGGGTCTATCACGGACCTGTTGAACGAGACGAGCGACTCGAAGGGGGCCGTCGACTCTGACTTTGTCATCCCGAGCGACATGACGAACCTCCTCACCGCCTCCGGCTTTATCCCGCGCCTCTTGAGCCCCTCGAGGGTCGGCAGGCGCGGGTCGTCGTACCAGGAGACCTTGCCCTCCTCGATGAGCGGCCTCGTGGCCCTCTTGGATGTCGGCATGCCGCGCAGCTCGAGGCGCGAGAAGAACCCGCGCTCGGGCGTGCGCATGCCGAGCGCCCCGTTGATGGCGGCCGCCAGCTCGGCGCGCATCTCGAACTCCTTTGAGCGGAACGAGTGGGTGACCCCGTCCCGGCTGTCCTCGATGGCGACTGCCATGTCGTAGCTTGGCCAGACCCTGTACCTTGTCCCCTGCCTGTAGTGCGGCACGTCGACTATCCTGAACAGGACTGGGTCGCGCATCACCGTGTTGTCCGACTTCATGTCGCCGCGGAAGCGCAGCACGGCCGAGCCGGGCCTTGACTTTGTGAACATCGCCCTCCACTTCTTCTGCGCCTCGTCCGGGCCGTCATAGCTGCACCTGCACGCGGCCCTGTCCCTCCTGTTGCGCCCCATCGCGTCCCTGCTGCACGTGCAGACGTACGCGGCCCCCGCGCCTACCAGCCTGCCGCCGGCCGCGTGGATCTCCTCCATGTCGTCGGACGTGCACTTTGTCTCGTCGGGCCTCACGCCGAGCCACTCTAGCCCCACGTTGATCGCCGCGTGGTACTCCATCCGCTCCGACTCTGGGTTGGTGTCATCAAAGCGCAGTATGAACCTGCCCCCGTACATCCGGGCGTACTCGGCGTTGATGATTGCCGCCTTTGCGTGGCCGATGTGCGGGTACCCGTTGGGCTCGGGCGGGAACCTCGTCACCACCGCCCCCATGGCGGCGCCCGGGATCTCGGGCAGCCCCTCCCTCTCCCGGCGCGGCTCCCTCGCCGGCAGGGCGGCCGCCTCCCTCTGCAGGTCCCGCGGGTCCATCGAGTTGACCTCGGAGACGGCCCTTGCCACCTCGGCGGAGGCGGCCGGCACGTCGGCCCGGAGATCCGGCCTGGCGGCAAGCAGCATCCCGAGGACGGCCCCCTCCTGCGCCCTCCCCCCGTGGGAGGCCGCGTTGGAGACGGCCATCTCGCGCAGCCCCTCTATCACGAGACCCTCTCCACCACGCGGTCAAGCAGCCGCGCCAGGTCGTCCCTGGCCGGCCCCCCGTACGGCGCCAGCGACCGCCCCGCCCTCCGCGCGTACGTGCGCGCCCGCCGCCTCACCTCCGCGTCGACGCCCAGCGACCTCATGACATCGGCCGCGGACCCTATCTGCCGGGCCGTGGCGCGCGCGTTGCCGAGCGCCGCCCGCAGGGCGCGCCTCTCGGCGCCACGCGCGGCCCCCAGCGCCAGCAGCACCGGCAGCGACTTTTTGCCCTCCCTGATGTCGTTGCCGACCGGCTTGCCGGTGGCGCCGCTGTCCCCGACGGTCCCCATCAGGTCGTCGGTCATCTGGAACGCGATCCCGAGGTTCCTCCCGAACGAGGCGAGCCTCGCGACGTCGCGGCGCGGCGCCGACGCGGAGATGGCGCCCATCGCGCACGACACCTCGAAGAGAGCCGCCGTCTTCTTTGATATCATCGCCACGTACGCCGCCTCCGACGGGATCCTCCCCGAGCGCCCCATCTCGATGTCCGCCTGCTGCCCCTCGCAGACCTCGGCGCAGGCGCCGGCCAGCCTGGAGACCATCCCTGCCACGCCGTCCGGCCCTATGCGCGAGGAGGCCAGCGCCCCGAACGCCCTCGAGAAGAGCACGTCGCCGGCCAGTATCGCGGCGTCCCCGCCGAACTTCTCATGGACCGTCGGCACGCCGTGCCTCACCTCGTCGTTGTCCATCATGTCGTCGTGCACCAGGGTAAAGTTGTGCACCATCTCGACGGCGGCCGCGGCCGGCATGGCTCCCCGCATCGTGCCGCCGAGCATCTGGCAGCTGCGCACGACCATGTACGGCCTGAGCCGCTTGCCGCCGTGCCTGACAAGGTGCGAGGCGGCGCCGTACAGGGACGCGGGGCTCCCGCGCAGGGCGCGGAGCAGGTACCTGTCGGTGGCCGCCGCCACCTCCTCAACCCTCATCGACGAGCCTCCACCTGTCGGGCCCCATGTGGGCCGCGATCGCCCTGTCCAGCTCCCCGTCCATCCGGCCCGCCCACGCGCGGGCGCCGGCCGGCAGCCCCGCCAGCGCGGCAGGATCCGACCCGCCAAGCAGCCGCAGCGCGACGAGCATCCAGGGGCAGAACGCCCGCGGGTCCGACGCCATCTCGCCCGCCAGCTGGCCCGCCGTGACGTGCCTGACGGCGTCTATCTCGCCGGGCGCCCCGCGCAGCTCCCCGTCGGTCCACCCCGCCAGGGTCGCGCAGACCTCGTTCTCCGAGCCGGCGTCCCCGTAGGGGATGTGGTACTCGAACTTGTGCAGGTATGCCAGATCGCACCTGGCGCCGAGCTCCTCTGGCATCCTGCGCTCCCCGGCGTCCACGTACGGCTCTGACACCCTCGGGTGGCTTGCGAACGTGCCGTCCCAGCGGCCGGGCCAGAGCGGCTTTGCGGCGTCGCGCCTTGCAAGCGCGAGCCTTCCCGACCCGTCAAAGACGAGCGCCGTGAACGCCCGGTGCAGCAGCCCGTCCGGCTCGTGGCACCGCTCCTTGGTGGCGGTCCCCACCTCGGCGTCGGCCCCGTCGACGAGCACCAGCGTCTCTGTCATGGCGCCCCCCCAAAGTACGTGCCCGGCGGCCCCCGGCCCGCGACCGCCTCTGATATCCGGCGCGGCCTGTTCCCGTTGAGCAGCACGACGGGGACGCCGCCCCTTGATATGGCGCGCGCCTCGCGCACCTTCCTTGCCATGCCGCCCGTCACGTCCGGCGCGCCGCCCGAGACCGTGGCGCGCGCCCGGTCGCCGTCCCGGAGCAGCTCGCGCGACCTGGTGTCGCGGTACAGCCCGTCCTCTGCAAGCGCGAATATGCAGAGGCGGGGCCTGGTGGCGGCAGCTATCAGCGTCATCAGCCTGTCGCCCGACATGATGTACGTCCTCCCCCCCGACCAGAGCGCGTCGCCGTAGGTCACCGGGACGAGGCCGGACGCGGCGATCCTTGCAGCCTCCCTGATCCTTGGTGCCTGCGGGGACCTGCCCGAGACGAGGGCGGCCGGCGGCATCGAGTAGGGGGCGAGCCCGCCGGCGGCGAGCTCGCGCAGCACGATCCTGTCCAGCTCGACCATCGAGTTCTTTACGTCCGAGACGGCCCGCGGCGCGTGCCTGCCGGGCCTCGTGTGCATGTCGTGCCTCACCGACCAGTAGTGGCCGAACGAGCCGCCCCCGTGCACCAGGATTGCAGGCTCGCCTGCCCTGGCCAGCTCGCGGGCCGCGGCCCTGACGGCCGCCGGCCTCGGGGTCATCGGCCTTGACTTTTCAGTTATGACCGAGCCGCCAAGCTTTGCCAGTATCACGCCCCCGCCCGCCCCCCCGTTCCATTAAAAACTATCAGTCCCTCGTTGTCCATCCCCGACTCAAAGCAGCCGAACCCGGCCCCCCTGAGGGCCTCTGCCGCCCGCCCCGTGCCGTCCAGCGCGATGGCGCACCCGCCCCCGCCGGCCCCGGTGAGCTTTGCACCGGCGGACGCGCCGCCCGCCACGGATATGATCCTCTCGAGCCCCGGCGTCGAGGCGCCGGCCTCCCGAAGCAGGGCGTGGTTCCTCGACATGGCCGCCCCGAGGCCGGCCTCGTCCCCGGCCTCTATCTGCGCCGGCGCCTCCCCGACCATGCGCCCGACCTCCTCAAGGGCCCTCCCGAACCCGGCCGGATCGGCCCCCCTGTATTTGGAGACGCGCCCGACGGCCTCGCGCGTGCTGTGCCTCTGCCCCGAGTCGGCCACCGCGACGCGGAGGCCCGGCCCCGGGCGCACGGCGCGGATGCGGCCGTCCCAGAGTATCACCCCGCCGCGCGCGCACGCGGCGCAGTCGGCGCCCGACGCCCCCGGAAAGGCCGTCCTCTCGGCCTCGGACGCGAGGCGCAGCGCCTCCCCCCTCGACGCGCCGCCGCGCAGACCCAGCACGGCGCCGGCGCACGCGACGCAGCACGCGGACGACGACCCGAGGCCGGCGCCCGGGGGCACCTCCGAGTCGACGGTGATGTCGACGCCGGTCCCGGCGGCTAGCGCGATGTGGTAGAGCGGGCGCAGCTCCGGCCCGACGTCGCGCGGGTCGCCGCCTGCCGGCGCCTCGAGCGATCCCACCCCGGATGATATCCTGATCATGCCGCCGCCCGCCTCCTCCGCCGTGACCGTGACCCTCCTGTTGATGGCGCACAGGACGGCGCCCGACCCGTGCATCACAAAGTGCTCGCCGAGCAGCACCGCCTTGCCCGGCGCCGAGGCGGACGACCTCAATCCTGTTCCGGCTCGTCCCCGGCCTTGTTCTCAAAGCCCTTTATGGGCCCCACCGCGTCCGGGTCGCCCCCACCCTCCTCGATGGTGCTCCTTGCAAGCAGCCAGAAGACGGCGGCCATCGCCTTTGTCCCCATCGTGTTGGCAGGTATCACGATGTCAAGGCACGAGGTGATGTTGTTGGTGTTCGAGACGCCGATGACGGGGATCCCCGCGTTGGTCGCCTCGGTGACCGCCTGCGCGTCTATCTGCGGCTCTGTGACTAGCACGAGGCTCGGCTCGATGTAATAGTGGAGCGACGGGTTGGTCAGGGTGCCGGGCCAGAACCGGCCGTCCATCCTGCGGGCCCCCACCTTTTCGCAGAACATCGCCGTCGGGGTCTCGGCCTTTGTGAGCCCGGCGCAGACGAGCAGCCTTTCGGCCCCGATCCTGTTTATCAGCCTCGATGCGGCCCGGATCCTCGATATCGTGGTGGCAAGGTCCATCTTGTACTTGCCGTCGGCCTCGGCCCCGGTCGTAAACCGCTCCATGAACTTTGTCCTGATGCCCTGCCCGATGTCCACGCCGGCCCTCTCTATCTCGCGGCGCTCCATCTCCGGCTGCTGGCTCATTTCCTCACGCCCCCGCCATGCCGCGTATTAAACCATGCCCCTCGAGCCGCAGCAGCTCGTTGACCTTTGCTATCCTCTCGCCCCCCACGACCCCCGCCTTTAGCATCCTCGAGCCGGTGGCTATGCCGACGTGGGCTATGTGGGGGTCAGTCGTGTCCCCGGACCTGTGGGACGTGGCGAGCCTGATCCCGCTGTCCCTTGCCAGGGCCGCGAACTCGAGCGCATCGGCAAGGCAGCCGGCCTGGTTCACCTTTAGTATCGCCGCGTTGCAGGACCCCGACGAGGCGGCCCTCCCCAGTATGCCGGTGTTGGTGGCAGTCAGGTCGTCGCCCGTCACCATCACGTCCGGGAACCGGCGCGTCAGCTCGGCCATGCCCTCAAAGTCGTCCTCGTGGACGGGGTCCTCGGCGTACGCCAGCTTGAACCGTGATATGAGCCCGGCCGCGAACTCGACCTGCTCCCCCGGGTCGTGGCTCCTGCCGGCCCTGGCATAGTCGTATGCCTTTCCGTCCCACTGGGTCGAGGCCGCAAAGTCCACGCCGAGCGACACCTCCCTGCCGAGCGTGAACCCGAGGCGCTCGCAGGCGCGCGCCGCGCACTCGAGCGCCTCCTCGTTCCCGAGGCTCGGCGCCCAGCCCCCCTCGTCGCCCTTGCCGCCGGTAAAGCCGGGGTCCTTTTCTGCCAGCACGCGCCCGAGCTCGCGGTGGACCGACGCGTTGGCGCACGCGGCCGACCGCGCGTCCCCCATGCCGGTGGCGCAGACGAGCACCTCCTGTATGTCGGGCGCGCCGGGGCCGGCGTGCGCCCCGCCGCCGAGCACGTTGCCAAGCGGGTACGGGATGTAAAACGGGCCCTCGCCCAGCGACTCGAAGAGCGGGACGCCGTCGGCCAGCGCCGCCGACTCGGCGGCCGCCATGCTGAGGGCGAACGCGGCCGCCCCGCCGACCACCTCGTACCTCGGCGTGCCGTCGGCCGTCCGGAGCGCGGCGCGCACGGCGGCCGGATCGCCCGCGTCGGCGCCGGTGATGGACGGCGCCGCGCCAAGCAGCCTCGAGAGGCTCTCGGCCGGGCCGCCGGGCGCGAACGCGGCCGCCTCGTGCCTTCCCACGCTGGCGCCGGCCGGCGCGCAGGCGCGGCCCGTGCGCCCGCCAGAGTCGACCTCCACCTCGATCGTGTCGGCCCCCCTGCTGTCAAAGATGACGCGGCCCCGCACCGAGGTGATGGCGGGCAAGCCTATTCGAGCTCTGTCTCGATCTCGCGCTTTCGCCTCTGTATGGCCTCGTAGAACGGTATCACCTGGCGGATGGTCTCGACCGACGTGAGCAGCATCCTCCTGCAGCAGTACCTGGTCACCCCGAGCGAGGCGAGGGTCTCTGCGGGGTCCCTGCCCGCCTTTGCCCCCTCCTGGTACCTGGAGTACTTGTCAGCTATGAGGCTCCCGCACGTAAAGCACCTGACCGGGATCAGCATGGGGGCCGCCGGCGACCAAGGATTATAAAAACCGTGCCTGCGGGGGGCGGTGCGGGTGTCGCCCAGCCTGGCCAAAGGCGCTAGCTTGAGGGGCTAGTCTCTTAGGAGTTCGTGGGTTCAAATCCCATCGCCCGCACCACCTTCCAGCGCTGCGATCAGCCTGGCCCTGCGCCCCTCCTCGGTGACTGAGGCCCTGGCGTCATCGACCAGTATCCGGGCCACGTCTATCTTGCGCCTGGCCTCCTTTGCGACCTTGTCGTACAGGGCGAACTGGCGCAGCTGCATGTAGAGGGCGTCCATCACCTCAAAGACCCCGTCGGCCTCCCCCGTCCGGCCCGCCCGGATCCTGTCAAGTATCATCCTCTTCAGCTCGCCGATGCAGTCAAGCAGCCCGAGCACGTACGGCTCCGGCCGGACGTCGAGCGACTTCATGGAAGGGACGGGCCTCCCGCGGGCGACCGCGATGAGCGCGGACGCCTCGGTGAACTCCTGCTCCGGGACTGTCATGTACCCGGCAAGGCGCCCCGTCGCCCTCCTGCGGTGGCGCGATATGAGCGACCTTGCACGGGCCGCCTTCTTCTCGGCCGATGCAATGTCCCCAGCGTGGACCGCCAGGATCGACTGGCTGCAGAGCGAGACTGCCTCCCTCGTGTTCTTTAGCAGGTACTCGCGCGCCGCGCGCTCGCGCGCAAGCGAGCGGGCCGCCTCCCTGAGCGATGCCTCCGCGCCGGTCTTCATGGCGGGCCCGGCCGGCCCCCCGATATAAAGCCGCGCGGAGTCGTCCTTCCTGAGCCCGTCGGCGCTCTGCCTGTTCGCGGTTCGGACGCGTCCACGGGAGGGGTTTGGGTCTCGCCCCCGGAGGGGTCGAGATCATCCGTCTGCGGGGACGGAGGTGTAGCGGTACATTGTCTCGGGGGTCTTACCGCGAAGCGACGTACATGTGGCCCGTGGACATGCACATGTGGCCCAACGCGTGTCCGAACAGCTTACCATGGGGGGACACCGGCTGATACTGAATACCGCGTGCCACTCAAGTACACGTCCTGATCCGCCCCCGGCGCGATCCGTCCGCCCAACCACGTCCTGCTGTCTGAGGGGGGCTCGATCCGCTGGCTAGACGTACAAGATCGTGAGGCGGCCTAGTGGGAGGGTGGGAATGCGGACGGCGGAAGGGTTGCGGGGCTGGCTGGTGGATTACCGAAGACAAGGGCGGGACGTACGCTACCTTTTTGTTTGGGGTCCTCCTAGTGGGGGCATGGGGTGGGACGACGTCGGATTTGCGGTGTCTGGCAAACACCGGCTCCGGATCTTGAAGATTCTACAAAACGCCCCCCTGACACCATCACAAATATCAAGAAGGACCAATTTACACATGTCCCAAATTACAAGAAGTCTGAAGGAACTACAAGATAGGGATCTGGTCAAATGCCTTAACCCAGAATTAAAGAAAGGAAGACTATTCTCGCTTACAAAAAAGGGATCTGAAATATCAAAAATGTATAAGATTGAGTGACTCCTTGATATACTATAAATAACAGTGATTTCTGATATCCCTCATGGCATACAAGGGCCCGGTCTTGGAACCCGACGTAAGTCGGATTGTGAGCGTATGCTCTAAATGGCCACATAAAAGGATCATCTCGGGGCTTTTAAATGCCTATCTTGATCAGAATAACTTAGTTTCAAGCAACCTAATGTTGAAAAAGCTCATAAGGAATTCAAAGAATGGTGATGCTGAAAAAATTAAAACCGCATATCAAAAAACTATTACAATAAATGAGATCGAGGCATGTCTTGGACACTTTATAGTCGTGCGTGATCAGGAGAAATATGGTGTAGTATATACACCAAAATTTATTACTAGGTATATCATTAAAAAGACAGTATCTGAATCAACTAGATCATTTTGTGATCCATCTTGTGGATTGGGCATATTCTTAGTTGAAGCTGCAATAAGACTCCACAAACTTAAAAATGAACCAATTATAAAAATTATTGAAAATAGATTATACGGTGCGGACATACTAGCCAAACATGTCTTATATTCCAAAATCCTTCTTACATTGCTAGCTCTAGAAAATGGTGAAGATAAACGAGTGATAACTTTCAATCTGACCGTATGCGATACATTAGAATTTGACTGGCATAAAAAATATCCTAAGATTTCCAATGGCTTCGATACTATTGCCACTAATCCTCCATACATTAGAATACAGGATATGACAAATATCGCCAAAAATAAAATCACCTCAAAATGGAAAACTTGTCAAGGATCATTTAATGCGTATTTCCCATTCATTGAATGGGGATATGAAAATCTACATAAAGATGGACATCTTGGTTATATAAACTCAAACAGTTTTTTCACTTCGTTTGCAGGACTAAAACTTAGAGAATGGGTTCAAAAAAATCGATTTATCAAAAAAGTCATAGACTTTAAACATCTTGTATTATTTGATGCCACTAGCTATACTTGTATTCTGTTTGCAGATAAAAAACCTAAATCTGGAATATACTATGGTTATGTCAGATCACACGAACAATTATCCTATCTCGATAATATGGACTTCAGTATGAATAAATACAGAGATCTCAATCCAAAAAAGTGGAGACTGTTACTAGAAGATGAACAGGAGAACATCAGAAAGATTGAATCTGTTGGTATACCACTCGGAAAACTTGCGATTATTAATAGCGGCATAGCAACCCTTAAAGATAAAATATTTTTGGTTCCTTATTCTAACAAACATCTTATTGAAAAACAATATTTAGGAAAGAAATATCTTGTTGAAAAATCTCTCACAAAAGATATAATTAAGATACCTGATGTCGATAAAACCCTCAAAACTGCTTTCCCAACCCATAAAATCATATTTCCATACGTAAAAAAATCAGGCGGATATATACCAATTCCTGAAAAAATCCTACAAAAAAAATATCCACATTGTTATGAATATCTCAAGGCAATGAAAAAAGAATTAGCAAGTCGTGACAAGGGCAAGAAAAACTATGAAAAGTGGTATTGCTATGGAAGAGTTCAGGGATTTAATATAGTGGGTCCAAAGTTATTGACACCCACATTTAGTTCTAAACCACACTTTATGTTTGATAATGACGTAGGTCGGTTTTTCTGTAACGGCTATGCTGTACACGGTACTGAGATTTCACTTAAAATACTTCAGAAGATACTAAATTCATCAGTGATGGATTATTATATCACAAGAACCAGTGTCTATGTTGAAGGAGGCTATTCGTGCTTTCAAAAAAACTTCATAGAAAAATTTGGTATACCGAATTTTACAAAAAAAGAAATAATGGAGCTTAAAACTCAAAATGATATTGACAAAATAAACAATATGCTTGAAAAAAAATATAATGTGACTCTACACTAGATCATTGATATTCCCATGCCTACGTCTATATAAATTTAAAAGATCTGGAATTAACCTGCATGGTTGAAATAAATTCTCATCGATTATATCCTTCATTTCTGTTGGAATCAATCCAGCTTTTATAAGATCATTCTTTGACATAACCCATGGGTTCTCATTTTTGAAATCCACAATTAATAATACCACTCTTTCATACTTATAGTGAGCATCAGTACTGTGAAATCGATCATTCAATGAATTAAACATCTGGATTAATGCATGTGGAAATTCTTCAAGAAATTCAACTCGATTTTCTTGAAATTTACTCTGATTCCACGGATAACGTGGAATCAGATACAAATCACCTAATACCATCCTGTTTGCCTTCATGTGTAAATTAAGGGCTTCTGCATAAGTTCTTTCAAATAACGTATCGGTGTTCTTTTTAATACTGCTTAGTTGGCTTCTAACATTTACCGTTATAGATTTTTCCATTAGCTCTTTCCCAATCTCGTCTTTGATACCATATGTGGGTCCTAGCGGGGATTCAATTGGACCAGTAGGTTGCTTAGGGATTACACTAATGTCCTGTTTTTTACTTTTTAGATATCCTAGGAATTTCTTCTCTCCTGCTGAATCACCTTTTTTTGGATAAATCTTATCGGGCGAGACACCATTTCGGATAAATTCCTCTTTTATGAATTCATGTAAATGGTTGATTAGCTTCTTTGTCCTGATTAGGTTGTTTGTATTTTTTCCTTTAGACTGAATTGCATCCTCGTATCCGGTTTTGATGGCAAGGAGTTTTTCCTTGATGTTCTTTTCACAGCACACGGGTGGCGTGTTTTACAACTCGTAATAAGTTTAGTTAACAATTATACAACGTTTAGACAACGTTTTGATGCGTATGCCATAATACACATAGGAAATCTGCAATGAATCGACGTCCCTGCGCGATGTCCTCGGCGAACACTGCCGCGGGGATCCATGAGCCTGTTCAAGGCGTGAGGCGGTTCTGCGGCAGGCGGCTGGGTGCCCGGTACGCGCTTAACTCGCGCGTGAACTCTGGCGCGATCTGATCCGGCAGTATGAACGGTACCGTGAGGACCGCCGCCACGGTGATCGAAGCCGCCCCGATCTTCTCGAATATCATCATCCCGCCTTGCCGGTGATGCCTTCCTAACAAGCATGCAGGATCCCTCGTACGTGGGTGCGATCAACGCGGGGGGCCTCCGGGACGCCGCGATCAGATCGCGGTACAACCGCCCTGCGCACTACCTGAAGATATCCAGCAGCCTCTGCAGCGGCGTCCTCTTTTCCCCCAGCCGCACCGTGTGGGTCGGCTTTTCCACCATGATCCCCTGGGGCCTGTAGAGCAGTATGGCAAGCAGCACGGCGCCCAGCAGCAGAAAGTCCAGCCAGATGACGTCAAACGGGACGATCCCCTCGAACGACTCCTTGTAGAAGGTTATCAGCTTGCGTATTAGCACGAACGCGAACGTGCCCACCAGCACCCCCTTGTTGTTGGCAAGCCCGCCTATCAGGATCATCAGGAACGGCCAGAACGTCCAGCTGGCCCGGTCGTATGCAAACGCGATGGTGCTGCCCACGTAGAACGCGTAGAGGGCCCCCCCGATGGCGGCGATGGCCGCCGATATCATGATTATCCTCACCCTGGCACCGCGCGGGTCCTTGCCGAGCGCGCCGGCGGCCGTTTCGTCGTCCCGGATCGCGCGCAGCATCCTGCCCAGCGGCGAGCGCACCAGCCGCTCGCTGTACACATAGACTGCGATCGCGCCCGCCGCGAGCAGCAGCGAGGCGGCCGCGAACCGGGCCTCGCCCGGCAGGAACGCCAGCGGGTCGGGCACCTGCACGCCGAGCGTACCGCCGACCAGCGGCTCGTAGTTGTTGCCGATTATCCGTATCCCCTCGCCGAACGCGAGCAGCGTGATCGCAAGATAGTCGCCGCGCAGCCTCGCCACCGGGTACGAGGAGGCGATCCCTAGCAGCGCCCCGGCGCCGGCGGCGACTGCCAGCGTCAGCAGGAAGACCCCGATGCCGATGCCGGCGTTGTCGGCAAGCCACGCGTTCACCTGCGATACGACCAGCACGTTCTCTGTGATATAATCGCCCTCGATCCCGGCCATCCCCGCGAATATCCTGCCGGGTACCGACGCGGCGACGAACGCGCCGGCCGCCACCGCGAGCACCTTGCCAAAGTTGGGTATGCCGGTATAGCCGAACTCGAGGTTGAGGCTCAGGTTCACTATCACGTAGACTGCGAATATGGCGAGCAGGTCCACTAGGAAGACCAGCTCAGCGCCCGCCGCCATTCCTCCTCCACCTGATCCCGGCAAGCCCCCTCGGCGCCAGGAAGAGCGTCGCCACTATCAGGGCCAGCGGGATCAGCGGCCTGTACGCTATGAGCCAGGGGCCTATCTCGCCCGCAAGGAACCTGGTGCCGAGCACCTCTGCCAGCCCGACCAGTATGCCGCCGGCGATAGCCCCGTGTATGCTCATAAAGCCGCCGACGATGCTCGCGGCGAACACGCTCGGTATAAGGACGGGCCCGAAGTTCGGATCGCCCTCGAACCAGAGCGCGATGAGCGAGCCGGCGACGCCCGCAAAGCCGCCGCCGAGCAGCCACGACACCGCGTACACCCTCTTGACGTTGATGCCGACGGACTCTGCAAGGTCGGCGTTCTCCGTGGATGCCCTCATCGCTATGCCAAAGCGCGTCCTTGAGAGCACGAGGTGCAGCGAGACCGCCAGGATGGCTATCGCGGCGGGCGCCGCCACGAGCACCATCGGGAGCCCGGCCACCTCGAGGTCATAGCTGCGCAGCGTGAACTCCCTCGCCGAGACCTGGGTGGCGCGCACGATATAGTCGGCCGCGATGTTGAGCGCCGCTATCAGCACGATGTCAAAGGCCAGCGTCGCTATCATCTGGATGGCCTGGGTGGCCCCCCTCCTTATCAGCGGGCGCAGTATCATCACGTAGAGTGCGAGGGCGACCAGTCCTGATATGCAGAACGCGACCGGTATCGCCGCGTAGGGGGCCGTCCCCCAGATGTGGGTGGCGACCAGGGCCACGTACATGCCGATGGTCGCAAGCGAGGCGTGGGCAAAGTTGGGGACCCGGGTGGTGATGTACGTGAGGGTCAGCCCGATGCTCAGCAGCGTCAGGAGGCTCGCGAATATGACGGCGTCAGAGAATATGGGGTCGAGCGCCACTGGGGGGCGCCCAGAGGGCGATCTATAAAGGCTATCCGGCCCCCCTGCGGGGATCCGGGGGCCCGCCGGCATCCGGCCCCCCCAAAAAGCTTATTTGCGCGTGTCCCCTGTGCCATGTTGCAAGATGGGATTGTGCAACAGCTGTTACAGGAGGAACATCGTGCGCGACATGCTGTGCCAGACGTGCCTTGACTCCGGGGCCAGCGTCAGCCCCAGGTCCGCCGCCTGCTCCAACTGCGGCAGGAGGAGCGTGGCGTCCCTCGGCAGGTGCTCGGCCTGCTACCAGTACTACCGGACCCACGGGATCGAGAGGCCGCTCCGGAACGAGAGGGCAGCCGCCCCGCCCGGCGAGGGGTGCAGCAACTGCGGCGCCCCGAACGTGATAGCGAGGGGCAGGTGCTCGGCCTGCTACCGGTACTTTAACCGGCACGGGAGGGAGCGCGATCCCGACGGGCGCGTGCGCGCGCCGCCGCCACCGCGCGGCTCGCACGCGACCCCCTGCTCCGTCTGCAGCAGGCCCGGCGTCGTCTCGCGCGGCCGGTGCTCCTCGTGCTACCAGTACTTTAACAAGCACGGCAGGGACCGCGACCCGGACCGGCTGCGCGCGCTGATCGAGAGGGCGCTGCGCCCGGCCGCCCGCCAGTGCTCCAACTGCGGCAAGAACCAGGTGACGTCAAAGGGGAGGTGCGCCGCCTGCTACCAGTACCTGAGGACGCACGGGATCGAGCGGGATCCGGCCGGCATGCGCGTGCGCGCCGGCAGGGACGGCAGGCGCGAGAAGGAGAGCTGCGTGAACGGGTGCGAGCTCGAGCCGCGCACGTGGGCCGAGGGGCTCTGGAGCGATCCCTACTATGGATCGAGGCCAAAGATCACGGCGATGGTCGGCGGGCACGAGGAGGACGTCGAGTCCGGCTGGCTCTGCGCGACGCACTATGCGCGGTGGAAAAAGTACGCGTGCACGGAGGTCGAGGTGAGCCCCGGCACCACCGCGCTCGTCTACGCGCGCGGCCCCTGGATATGCAGGGGGCGCGTCCTGTACGACCCGGGCCCGTGCGCCGGCGTGCCGATGAAGCTTGACAGGGACGGGCGCACCGGCGAGCTTGACTGCGGCAGGTCAAAGCCCGACGACCTTGACATATTCCTCGACGGGCTCTGCCAGGACTGCAGGAACGCCGAGCACGGGGTAATATACGAGCGCGCCGTGGGGATGGCCGGCGACCCGCACCCGCGCCCCGACGTGATGATCCGGGCCCTCTCGGATATCATGCGCGAGATGGCCGAGGATCCCGGGCCGCAGGACGACGCCTGAGTGCCGCGCCGGATACGCTTTAATGGATCGCGGGATCCCCCGCGGCGCGTGGCGATCCTCGGGCTTGAGGGCATCCGGAAGAGCTTTGGCGGCAACAGGGTGCTTGACGGCGTCGACATGGAGGTCGGGCGCGGCTCGATCTGCCAGCTGATAGGGTCAAACGGCAGCGGCAAGACGACCCTCATCAACTGCGTCTCTGGGCTCTACGTGCCCGACTCGGGGAGGGTGGTCTTTGACGGGACGGACGTGACGCGCCTCGGGCTGCGCGGCACGTTCCGCGCCGGGCTGGTCCGCACCTGGCAGATACCGCGCCCCTTTGCCGTGCTCACGGCGCTTGAGAACATGCTGGTGGCCGGCGGCCCCAACAGGGGCGAGTCGTTCCTGCGCGCGCCGCTGCGCGGGTGGGTTCCCGACGAGGAGGCGCTGGTCGGGCGGGCCCTCTCGCTTGCCTCGGACGTGGGGCTCGAGGGCAAGGGCGGCGAGCGCGGCTCGGAGCTGAGCGGCGGGCAGAAGAAGCTGCTCGAGCTCGGCCGCGCCATGATGTCGGGCGCCCGGATGGTGCTGATGGACGAGCCGATAGCAGGGGTGAACCCGACGCTCGCGCACGAGATATTCGAGCGCATCGAGCGCATCCGCAGGGAGCACGGGATCACGTTCCTCATAGTGGAGCACCGGCTGGACATCTCGTTCCAGTACGTGGACCGCGTCTTTGCGATGGACGGCGGCCGGATAATAGCGGAGGGGACTCCGGACGAGGTCTCGTCCCACCCCGGCGTGATCGAGTCGTACCTGGGGGGCGCCCCGTGAGCTCCGTCTCTGCGCGCGGGCTCGAGGCCGGGTACGGCGCCAGCCGCGTCATATTCGGTGTGGACTTTGAGGCCCCGCCCCGCCAGATAACCGTCATAGTCGGGCCCAACGGCGGCGGCAAGAGCACCCTGCTAAAGGCCGTCTTCGGGCTGTGCACCGTCCACTCCGGCTCGATAACGTGCGGCGGGAGGGAGGTGGCCGGCATGCCGCCGCACCGCATAGCCAGGGAGGGCGTCGCGTACCTGCCGCAGACTGACAACGTCTTCTCGGCGCTCACCGTCCGGGAGAACCTGGTGATGGCCGGCTATGCGCTCTCAAAGGCCGAGCGCGCCGAGAGGATGCCGGGCGCCCTGGGCGCGTTCCCCGAGCTGCAAAGGTACGAGTCGGGCAGGGCGTCGGTGCTCAGCGGCGGGCAGAGGCAGATGCTTGCCATGTCGATGGCGCTTTTGCGGCGCCCCGCCGTCATGCTCTTTGACGAGCCGACGGCCGGCCTCTCGCCAAAGCTTGCCGGCCAGGTGCTAGATAACATCACGTCCGTGCGGGACCGGTTCGGGATCACGGTGGTGCTGGTCGAGCAGAACGCGCGGCGCGCGCTCGGCATCGCCGACCGCGCGTTCCTCATAGCTGGCGGGAGGCGCGTCTTTGACGGGCCGCCGGACGGCCTGCTCTCGAACCCTGACCTCGGGAGGATGTACCTGGGGCTCACCTGAGGGACGTCGCGCCGCCCGAGTACCTGCCCACCTTTGCCCATGCTCCGTCCTCGAGCCCCCAGATGTCGTATCCGGACCCCTCGAGGTCGCCGGCCCCGTTGAGCCTTGTACCTCCGAGCGCGCCGCTGTACCTCTCGGCGATCCCCGGCAGGAGCGCCGCGGCGTCCCCGCCGCCGGCCGACGCCTCGGCGGCGAGCCCCGCCAGCCAGACGGCGTCGAACATCGAGTCAGCATACGAGCTTGGCGCCCTGCCGAGCACGCGCATGACGTGCGCCTCTACCATGTCCTTGACGGGGTTGTCCTGGGCGCCCGCCTGCACCGTCGTAAAGCGCGCCGCCTCTGCGAACGCGGCCGCTGCCGAGCCGTCAGATACGGACGCGTCCCTGGCGCTCGCGTCGGTCCCGAACCACCTCGTCTCCGCCAGGATCCCGTGGGACGCGGCCGCCCCCATCACGCCGGTTATCTCCTCGAACCCCGCGTACACGACTGCCACCCTGCCGGAGCCGCCTGCTAGCGCCGCCTCTGCGACCGCCGCGGCAAGGTCGGAGGCGAGCCCGGCGTAATCGGCGGAGCCCGGGTCGTACCTTATGCCGGGCAGCATGCCGGGGAACTCGTCCCGGAGAGCCCCTACCAGCCCGTCGCCCCAGATATCGCCCCTCCAGACGGGGACTGCCGACCCGATCCCCTCGTGCGACATCAGCGAGGCAAGGGCCGCCGCCTGCCCGGTGTCGTCGGGGACGAGCCTGAATATGCCGTCCTGTACGGCAAGCTCCGGCGCCGTCGAGCAGCATGATAGGAGCACCAGCCCGTTCTCGCGGGCAAAGTCCGCCACCTGCGCCAGCGAGGCGCTGTTGTCAGGACCCACGATGATCCGGGCGCCCGCCCCGTGCAGCCCCGTGATGGCGGCAAGGGCGCCGTCCTCCCCGTACCTTGCAACCTCCATGTCAAGGTCCCAGCCGGCGCCGCGCGCGTCAAGGTCCCTGTTGAACTCGGCGAGCGCCAGCTCGGCCGCCTCCGCGTTCTCGGGGTTGTGGCTGTGCTCCAGCGCCTCCGGCGCCAGCCTGCCTATCAGGAGCGTGCCGGTGACGTCCCGCGTGCCCGAGAGCTCGACCGTCCCGTCGGCCCCGCTGTAGGTGCCCACCCTGGCCCACCCGGACCCGTCTATGCCCCACACGTCATAGTCTGCGCCCGCGCTGTCGCCGGCCGCGTTGAGGGTTATCCCGCCGAACGCGCCCCCGTACCCCTCGGCCGCGGCTCCGAGGGCGCCCCTCACGGCGCCCGGGTCGGCGCTGCCGGCCCCCGATATTGCCAGCCCCGCTATCCACGCCGCGTCGTACGCGGTGTGCGCGTACGCGTTGGCGTCACTGCCGAGCTCGCCCCTCACGTGGTCAGAGACGCGCGCGGCGACCGGCCCCTCGGACGCGGCCGCTATCACCATCAACAGGCCCGTCCCGCGCATGAACTCGGCCCTGCCCGGATCACCGACCAGGCCGAGGTCCCCGGTGCTCGGGCCCGACCCGAACCACCTCGTCCCCGCCAGCACGCCGTGCGCGGCGGCCTCGTCTATGAACTCTGCCATCTCGGAGAACCCCATGTACCAGACGGCGACCTCGGACGCGCCGGATCCGGCCTCCTGCACCCTGGCCGCCAGCGATGCCGCCGCCGCCCCGATGTCGCCGCCGGGCTCGTACCTGACCCCCTCGTCAAACTCGCCTGAAAACTCGTCGGCGCCCGCCTGGCGGAGCCCGTCGCCCCACGCGTCGCCCCTCCACGCGGGGACGACCGTGGTGATCCCCTCCTGCTCCATCAGCCGCGCCATCGCCGCCGCGTGCTGCCTGTCGTCGGGCACCATCCTGAATATCGAGTCGCCCTCTATTGCAAGCGACGGCGCCGACGAGCAGCACGCCAGCACCGCCATGCCCGCCCCGTCCGTGTACCCCTTTGCCCCGGTGAGCGTCTGGCTGCTGGTCGCCCCCAGTATGACTCCGATCCCGGCGCCGTCAAGCGACTCGAGGCCCGCTATGGCCCCCTCCGCGCCGCTCCCCGTGTCGCGTATCTCAAGCGCCATCCTCCACGTCTCCCCCGTCTCCTCGAGGTGCCCGTTAAAGTCGGCCACCCCCAGCTGCGTCGCGATCAGCACCTCCTCGCCGAACGTCGCCAGATCCCCCGTCAGCGGGACAAGCATGCCGACTGACACCTCGCCGAGGCCCGCCTCGTCCAGCGTGATCCTGCCGTACTCATGGCCGAACGAGCCGATCCTCTTCCACGAGCCGTCCCTCACCCCCCAGATGTCATAGTCGCTGCTCGCAAGGTCGCCGGCCTCGTTGAGGGCGGTGCCGCCGATGGCGCCCTCGTGGCGATCGGCCACGACGGGGAGCGCGTCCCTGACTATCCACGCCTCGGAGCTGCCCGCCTCGAGTACGGCCAGCCCGAGGAGCCACACGGTGTCATAGGTGGCGTGCGCGAACGTGCTCGGCTCGGAGCCGGTGATCCCCCTCACGTGGTCCCTGACGCCGTAAAAGTGCGACCCGCCGGACGCCGAGGCCTGGATGGTGGTGAACCTGGCCCCCTCGGTGAACGCGAGCGCCGCGCCCGCCGCGAGCGCCGGGTCGTTGGTGCTCGCGTCGGAGCCGAACCACCTCGTGCCGGCCAGTATGTCGTGGGCGGCCGCCTCCCCTGCCAGCTCTGCCATCTCGCCGAACCCCATGTAGATGACGGCCGTCGCGCCCGCGCCGTGCTCGTCTGAGGCGCCCCGTACGATCCCCGCAAGCTCGGATGCGACTGCCGCAAAGTCGGCCGTCTCCGGGTCGTATCTTACGCCGTCGAGCATCACGCCCCCGAGCGCCGCGCCCGCCGCCTCGTGCAGCCCGTCGCCCCATACATCGCCCCTCCAGACGGGGACGGCCGCCTCGATCCCCTCGTGGGCCAGGACCGCCCGGAAGACCCCGCCCTGGCTCCTGTCGTCCGTTATCAGCCTGAAGACCGGGTCGTCCGGTATCGCGAGCGAGGGCGCCGTCGAGCAGCACGAGAAGAGCACCATCCCGTTCTCCTCGGCGTACCCCTTGATGTTGGTGATGCTGGCGCTCGTCTCGGGGCCGGAGACGAGCTTTATGCCCGACTCGTTCAGCTCGGCGAGCATCTCAAGCGCGACGTCCGGATCACTCTGGGTGTCGCGGACGGTGACGCTAATGCGCCACTCCTCCCCGATCTCCCCGAGGTACTCGTTGAACCTCGTCTCGGCGAGCCTGGCCGCCTCTGCGTTCTCCCTGCCGTACGTCCCAAAGTCGCCGCTCGATGCCGCGAGGACGCCGATGTCCACCACGCCCGGGATCGGCTCAAGATCCGGGGGCCCGTCCCCGAAGAACCCGGTCGCCGCGTATGCGGCAAGGGCCGCCACCGCCACCACGATGCCCACACCTGCGACCTTTTTAGAGTCCATTTCCGCGCGCCGCGGGGCCACCGTCTATTAAACTAGTATATCGTGACCGTGCCCTCGTCCTGGTTGTAGATGCCTACCGGGACCCACGCCCCGTCCCTCACGCCTAGCATCTCATAGTCGCCGCCGTCAAGATCACCTGCCGCGTTCAGGTTTATCTCCCCCGTGGCCCCCTCATAGTCGCCGGCCACATCATGAAGAACCGCCTTTATCCCCTCGATATCCGTGCTCTCCGTCTCCAATATGGCCATCCCGACCACCCAGACGGAGTCATACGAGGAGTGGGCAAAGTAAGTCGGCTTGCGGCCCAGCTCCTCATTGACATAGTTCTCGACGCTCACGTATATGGGGTTCTCCGTCGACGCCGCCGCCACCTGGAGGGCCGTGTACTCGACCTTTTGCGCAAACTCCGATGCCAGCGGATCCTCCACCAGGCCCTTTTCCTTTGCGGTGCCGTCCGGGCCGAACCACCTCACGGAGGAGAGGGCCTCGTAGTCGTTGGCCGCCTGCGAGACCAGCGTTATCTCGTTAAAGCCGAGGAAAAAGACGCCCACCTTTTCGGCCCCGTTCTTGTCTATCAGGTTCTGGACCCTATCCTCAAGGAGCGAGACGGATGCGGAGAACACCGTCGTGTCGGGATCATACTTGATCCCCTCCTCCACGGTGCCGCCCAATTCCTCGAACGCCTCGGTGGTGGTCTTTTGAAGGCCGACGCCGTAGGCGTCGTTCCTCCACACCCCGATGATCCTCTCAATGCCGGCATCCCACATCACGGCCGCTAGGGCGGGGCCCTGGTTGCTGTCGTCCGGTATCAGCCTGTACACGTTGTCGCCCTCTATCGCGAGCTCCGGGGATGTTGAGCAGCAGCTGACCAGCAGCATCCCGTTGCTGTCCGCGTACGGCTTTACGTGCTTTGTGTTGCTGCTCGTCTCCGGGCCTAGCACTATCTTTACCCCCCTCGCGTTGAGAGACTGGAGCTTTTCAAGCGCGGTGGTCTCCTTGGTCTCCGTGTCCTCGGAGATGAGGTTAAAGCTCCACTGCTCGCCAATCTCCTCCAGGTACTCGTTGAACTTTATCACCCCGAACTCCGTCCCCTTGAAGTTCTCCTGGCCGTGACCCGAGAGGCGGCCCGTGAGCGGCAGCAGGGATCCTATGTCTATCTCGCCCATGAGGCCCTCTGCATCCTCCATCCCGTCCATGACCTCCATCTCCTCGGTCTCCATCATCTCCATCTCCTCAGTCTCCATGACCTCCATCTCTTCTGTCTCCATCATCTCCATCTCCTCGGTCTCCATGACCTCCATCTCTTCTGTCTCCATCATCTCCATCTCCTCGGTCTCCATCATCTCCATCTCTTCCATCTCCATGGACTCCCTGTCAGATACATCCACCATGACAAACCCGCGATCGACCAGCGCGTCGACCGACGCCTCCTTTACGCATGCCGGCGTCCCGCGCGGCGACTCGAGCAGGACCCTCCCGTCGGGGCACATTATCTCCTCTATGGCGGTCCCCGAGTTGAACTGGGAGAGCGGGGACGCCGCATGCGCGGCCTGCATCGTAAACATCATGGCAAAGACCGCCGCCACCGTCATGACCTGCGTTGTGCTGGACACGGGCCCGCGGCCCCCGGGGCCGTATATATACCGTGCATGTATCCTCCCCCGCCAAAGCCCTTATTTTGGCCGCGCCGGACGCGTGCTGGCATGGCGATAACGGTGGAGCAGATGTACCGGATCGAGGAGAAGGGCCACGCCATGGGGTTCCTCAAAAAGTTCATGATGGAGAACGCCGGGGCGGCGGCCACCAGGCGCCTGGCGGCCCGGACGGACCTTGCCTCCAAGAGGGTGCTGGTGCTTGCCGGGCTAGGCAACAACGGCGGCGACGGGATGGTGATGGCGCGGCACATGGCCGGGCGCGGGGCGGACGTGACGGTCTGCCTGATGGGGGACCCGGGGGACATACGGACCGAGGAGAGCTCGTGGAACTGGTCGATACTGGAAAAGATGCCGTCGGTGCGCAGGATCCGGTGGGGTGATGACGCGGGGGATCCGGACATCATCATCGACGCGATGCTCGGCACCGGCATCTCGGGGGACGTGCGCGAGCCGTACTCGTCCGCGATCCGGTATGTAAACTCTGCAAGATCCCTCAAGGTCGCAGTCGACGTGCCGACCGGGCTCGACCCGGGGACGGGCGCCGTCTCGGCCGCGCACACGTCCTGCGACATGACGGTGACGTTCCACAGGACAAAGGAGGGGATCCCGTCGAGGCCCGACCTCACGGGCGACCTCTACGAGGAGCCGATAGGGATACCGCCCGAGGCCGAGGAGGGGATACTGTGATAGTGCGCCAGATAGCGGTGGGGCGCATGCAGAACTTTACGTACGTGGTGTCAGGCGGCGGGGGCGAGGCGGCCGTCGTGGACCCGTCGTGGGATCTCGGCCTTGTAACCGGGGCGCTAGACGAGTCTGGCCTGCGCGCAAAGTACATCATCAACACGCACGGGCACTTTGACCACGTTACCGGCAACGGTGAGCTGCAGGAGATCACGGGCGCCCGCATAGTCCAGCACGAGTCGTCGGAGCTCGAGCGCGACATCTCGGTCGCCGAGGGCGGCGCCGTGGAGATTGCGGGGGCCGCGCTGCGCGTGATGCACACGCCGGGCCACTCGCCTGACAGCATGTGCCTGCTCGGCGACGGCCTGATACTCTCCGGCGACACTCTCTTTGTCGGGAGCTGCGGCAGGGTGGACCTGCCCGGCGGCAGCGCGAGGGACCTCTACAAGAGCCTCCAGAGGCTCCGGCAGCTAGAGGACTCGCTGGTCCTCTACCCCGGGCACGACTACGGGGGGACCCCCACGTCCACCATCGGGGCCGAAAAGGCGTCAAACCCCGTGATGCAGCCGCGCACGGAGGACCTGTTCGCAGAGATGATGGGGCAGTGACGCCGGGGATCCGCGGGATCTCCGGCTCCGAGCCGGGGTGGCTCGCCGGGGGCCGCGCCGTGTTCGTCCTGGTGATGTCGCATACTGCCACGTGCAGGATCCCCGGGATCTCCGTGGCGGGCGCCGGGCCCGATGCGATGCACCTGACGCCGCCGGCCGATGCCGAGTACGTCGCGCTGGGCCGCTGCCGCGTCATGGACGGCATACCCGTCACGCCCGACGGCAAGCCGACGCCGGCACTGATGACGCGCGCGGCCCTGGTCGCGGCGGGCATCCCGTTCGTCGCGGTCAGCGCCGGCAGCGCCACAAAGCCGCGCATCCCGTACGTCGAGACCGGGATCGAGCCGGGCGGCAGCATACTTGACGGGCCGGCGATGACGGCCGCGCAGTTTGCAGAGGCGGGCAAGCGCGGCGGGGAGCTCGGGCGCGCGCTCTCCGGGATGGCCGACTGCATCATCCTGGGCGAGAGCGTGCCCGGCGGGACGACGACGGCGCTCGCCGTGCTCCGCGGGCTCGGGTGCGGCGCGCGCGTAAGCTCTAGCGCGCCCGAGAACCCGGAGGCGCTCAAGAACCGCGTCGTCGAGGCCGCGCTCGCGCGCGCGCCGGGCGACCCGGCCGGGATGGCGGCCGCCGCCGGCGACCCGATGATGCCGTTCGTCGCCGGCATGATGCGCGGGGCCGCGGGGCGGTCCGGCGTGCTGCTGGCGGGCGGCACGCAGATGGCCGCCGTCCTGGCGCTCGCGTCGCGGACGGGCGGAGTCCCCGACGGCGTGGCGCTTGCCACCACCACCTACGTGGCCGACGACCCGTCGGCCGACTTTGCGGACATGGCGCGGGGGCTCGGGGTGCCGGTGCTGGCCGCCGACCCCGGCATGTCCGGCTCGCGCCACGCGGGCCTGCGCGCGTTCTCGGAGGGGTTTGCAAAGGAGGGGGCCGGCGCGGGCGGGGCGATCACCGCCTACCTTGCAAGGACCGGCCGCGGGACCGGCGGGTTCCTTGCCGACGCCGAGGCCGAGTACGAGAGGCTCACCTCACGGTGACCGACTTTGCAAGGTTCCTCGGATAGTCCGGATCCGTGTCCTTTGCTAGCGCCGCATAGTAGGAGAGCAGCTGGACCGGTATCATCTCGAGTATGGGGTACGGGCCGCCGGGCCCGCCGCCCGCCGGGATCTCTATCCAGTCGTCATAGATGTCGCTGCCCCTGTCCGAGATTCCGATTATCCGGGCCCCCCGCGCCCTTATCTCGCGGGCGCTCGTCAGCGTGTCCTTGTAGGTGGCGTCGCCGGGGTTGATGATCACCACGTGGACGCTCGAGTCCATCAGGGCCAGCGGCCCGTGCTTTAGCTCGCCGCCCGCTATCCCCTCGGCGTGTATGTATGTCAGCTCCTTTAGCTTTAGCGCCGCCTCGATGGCCACCGGGTAGTGTATGCCGCGCCCGAGCACGTAGATGTCAGAGACGTCCCGGAGGCCGGCCGCGACCCTCTTTACGGCCGACGTGCCCGCCAGCATCCTGGTGATGGAGGCGGGCGCCCCGTCGAGGCCCGACCCCCCGCCGCCCATCTCGGCCGCCATCCTGTACAGTATGGCAAGCTGTGCCGTAAAGCTCTTCGTCGCCGCCACCCCTATCTCGGGGCCGCAGCCCATCCCTATCACGACGTCGGACTGGCGGGCGAGCGTCGAGGAGGTGATGTTCACCACCGATATGACGGAGCAGCCGGCGCCCCTGGCTATCCGGACCGCCTCTAGCACGTCGGCGCTCTCGCCGCTCTGGGACATCGCGACGAGCACCGACCCGCGCTCGATGTTGCCGGCCGAGAACTGGAACTCGCTTGCTATGACCGGCTCTATCCGGGCGCCCGGCAGTATCTGCCTGGCGAGCAGCGCCGCGTTGTAGCTGCTGCCGCTCCCCGTCACGTACGCGCCCCCCGCCCCCCTTATGCGGGCGGCCGCCTCGGCGATGGCGCCCGCCGTCCTGAGGCCGGCGCCGGCGACCGTCTCGGGCTGCTCGTGTATCTCCTTTAGCGTAAAGTGCGCATAGTCGCCCTTGTACGCGTCGCCGAACTCCTTTGAGACCTTTGTCACCTCGTGCGGCGCCTCGGCGCCGTCAAACCCGTAGATGCTGAACCCCTCCCCGTCGATCATCACGATGCTGCCGTCCCCCACGTAGACGGCCTCGTCCGTGTACTCTACGAACCCGAGAACGTCGCTTGAGAGGAAGATCTCGCCCGCGCCGACCCCGAGTATCAGCGGCTCGTGGTAGCGTGCCGCCGCTATCCGGCCGTCCCCGAACATCGCCACGAACGCGTACTGCCCCTCGAGCTCAGAGACTGTCCTCAGGACGGCCTCCTTGGGATCCCCCGACGCCATGTTCCTCTGCAGCAGGTTGGCCACCACCTCCGTGTCAGTCTCGCTTGCAAACTCGTACCCGTCGGCCTCGAGCGACCTCTTTAGATCCTCGTGGTTCTCGATTATCCCGTTGTGGACTATTGCTATGGATCCCGAGTTGCTCTGGTGCGGGTGCGCGTTGGCGTCGGTCACGCCGCCGTGCGTGGCCCACCTCGTGTGCCCGATGCCTGTCGTGCCGCGGAGCGCGTCGAGGCCGGCCCTGCCGTTGACCTCGGCCACCCTGCCCGTCCCCTTCCTGACGCTGATGGCGCCCCCGTCGCATGTCGCGACCCCGACGCTGTCATACCCGCGGTACTCCATCCTGCCGAGGGCCCCGACTATGACGGGGGCCGCGTCCGACCCGCCCCTGTACCCGATTATGGAGCACATGGCAGTCCCTCAGGCGGGGGGGCCGTCTGCCGGCGCCTGCTCCCCGGGGGGATCTGCGCCGGCCTGTGCCGGCTCCGCGGCCGGCGGGGCCTGTTCCGCAGCTGGCGCGCCGCCTGCCCCGGCCTGTTCCGCGGCCGGAGCGTCACCTGGCGGGGCCTGTTCCGCAGCTGGCGCGCCGCCTGCCCCGGCCTGTTCCGCGGCCGGAGCGTCACCTGGCGGGGCCTGTTCCGCCGCCTCCGTACCCGGCGCGGCGCCATCCTCGGCGCCGGCCGCCGCCATGTCCTCTGCATCATCATCATGCGCCGCGGCCGACCTGTGCTTTGCCTCCTTTTCCAGCACCTTTGGCAGCGTCGACTCTGGGGCGAACCTGATCTCCGTCTCCTCCTCGACGGTCACCGTGTATGACGGTATGTCGACCCTCCTCTCCCCTATCATCACGTGCCCGTGTACGACGGCCTGCCTCGCGTGGTACGGCGTCCTGAACCCGAGCTTGCCGGCCACTATTGTCTGCAGCCTGCGCTTTAGCAGGTCGTCCACGCCGAGGTTCAGCACGTCATCAAGCGTGGAGCCGGGCTTTACCAGCCCGATCCTCTCAAGCGACCTCATCAGGACGGGCTCCTTCTTCTCCCTGTCCTCCTTCCTGAGCGCCAGCAGCGACCTTGCCTGGTGCCTCACCCGGGAGAGCTCCGTGTGCGCCTTCCACAGCTCCCTCTTCGTCCTGAGCCCGAACGTGCCGAGCGTCTTTAGCTCCTCCATCTTTAGCTCATAGTTGAACGGCCTCTTGGGCTTCCTCCACGCCCTGCGCGGGTACTTTGGATCCCCCATGATCCGCTACCCCGACTTTGGCGGCTCCTCCTTTGCCGCCGCCTCCTTTGGCGCCTCCTTGGCCTCCTCCTTCGGGGCCGCCTTTGCGCCCGCGTCCGGCGCCGGCCCGCCCTCCTTCTTTGGCGCGGCCATCCCGCCCTTTGCGACGCCGACCGCGCCGCCCTTCCTGCCGCTGGTCCTGGTCCTCTGGCCGCGCACCTTGAGCCCGCTCAGGTGCCTGTACCCGCGCCAGCTTGCCGTCACCCTCTCGCGCTCGATGTCGTTGCGCAGCGTGAATGGTATGTCGGATGTGAGCAGGTGCATGTCCCTGCCGGTCTCGATGTCCTTGCGCCTGTTGAGGAACCATGTCGGAAAGCCGCTGCCGGCCGGATCCGTTATCATCCCCTCGATCTTTTGGATATTCTCGTCGTCAAGGTCCCCCATGTTGGAGCTGGCCTCGAGCCCCAGCATCCTGCAGATGGCCGCCGAAAAGTTGTACCCGACCCCCTTTACCTTTGTCAGCCCTACCAGCAGCTTGCGGTCCCCGGGGATGTCGTTCCCCGCGATCCTCACGATGTGCCTGTACTCCTGGCCCTCCAAGCACCGGGCACCCCGGGCGCCCCGATAAAAACCCTGCTAGCGGGAGGCCCAGTCCGTGCCGGCGATGTTCCACCTGCCGCACCGGCAGCACTCCCTTGCCCCGCTGATCCTGTCTATGACGCGGCAGTAGCAGTGCCCGCCCCTGCCTGACGGGTCCCCGGGGCACATCCGCTGCATGCGGGGCCCCGGGCCTGCCCCGCCTAATTGCCTTTCGGGGCCGAAAGCTTGGACGTTCTTTAATACTTTGAAGCCGGTCATGCCCACGTGAGGACCTACCTGATCGCGGCCCTGGCGGCGGTGATACTGCCTGCCGCCCTGCAGCCTGTCTCTGCAGAGTCACCGCGGGCCCAGTTCGAGGCCGGCGTCCCGCTTGAAGAGATAGCCTGCTCCGGGGGGCGCATACTGCTCGAGTCGCCGCGCGGGACGCCCGTGTGCGCTTTGGGCGAATCTGTGGAAAGGCTGCAGCAGCGCGGGTTCGTGTTGGTAAAGCCCGTTGCAGAACCGGGCGCGGACGAAACGCCCGCCGGTGTTTCAGTGACGGATGATGCCGCGTCAAGAACGGACGGCGGCAGTCTTACGGATGGCCCGCCTTCCGGATCCGCGGGGCCGGGGATTACGGACGGCGGCGCATACGGCGGCGCATACGGCGGCGCATACGGCGGCGCATACGGCCGCGCCGCGGATATAGATCCCGTCCGTGACGGATCGTCCGAGAACGAGTACCGCGCCGGATCAGGAACAAGTGGCGCCGAAGGGCCCAGGACCGCGACCATAAGGGTGGCATCTGATGCGGAGTTCGTGGACGACGGCCGCGAGTACCCAAAGGCGATGCAGCGCAGGCCTCCCCCGCAGCCGATGTACGACCTGATCATCGGGGGGATGACGACCGAGGGGGCCGGGATGATCGTGGACGGGTCGGGCCGCGCGACGTTTGCGCTGGTCGAGCATGAAAAGTACTCGGTCAACCCCGGCGTGGGTTTCTATCCGGAGGACCGGCTCCCCGCGTACATACCTGACGGCTACAGGCTCCTGTATGGCGGCTCGCAGTATGAGACGTACGGCCCCCCCCGGAAAGGAGCATGAGGAATACAAGGCGTACTATAGGTTCGTGCCAAAGACGTTCGTACTAGAAAAGGACACGACCAATTACGACCTTCTTGCCGCCAAGGGGTTCTGGATCGAGGTGGTAAAGACCACGGAGCCGCTGGACAGCATCGGGGATCTGACAGAGGGGACGCGCGAATTCTACAAGGGGTCGCCCGGATCGTACGGCGGCTTCAAGGACGTGGTGCGCGACGGCAGGCCCGCATATGCGTTTGAGGGCGGGGATCGCGTAAACCCGTATGAGAGCGTTATTTCATGGAATTTCAGGGACGACGCGTACATCTCTGTCATCTCCGAGTATCTCACGCTTGACGAAACCCTTCCTATATTTGAAAGCATAATGACATGATCCGTATTATGGCGCCTGCCGGTCCTTGCATGTGCCGCCTTTACCGGCGATGGCCGCGATGGCCCACTGCGGGCCCCTGATTGCCGCGCGCGTCTCACCGCCCGCGGTTCCCCGGGCGGCCGGGGGAGCCGCCTCCCGCGCTCAGGTTATATTGGCCCGCGCGCGGCGCCCCCGCGTTGGACCGCGACCGGGTCGTAGAGTGCATGTTTGATCCCGTCACCTCCTCGATCATCGCCGAGCTCGAGGACGGCCCCAAGGAGATCCCGCGCCTGGCGGCAGCGGCCTCCGTGGGCGAGGACGAGGTGCTCGAGCGCCTCTCCTACATGATCGAGTGCGGCCTTGTGACGCGCGAGGGCGGCGTGCTGGCAGCCGACCACGAAAAGCTCAGCTCGATAGTGGAGGAGAGCTCCAACTTTGACGGTGCCATCGGAGGCCTTGAAAAGCTTGACACCTACCTCAACTGACGGCGCCTGATCATGACGCGCGCCCCCGTGACTGCCAGCATCGCCATCCCCGACGCCAGCACCAGCCCGGCCGCGGTCCCAAAGTACCCCGCGTCCCCGGGCGCCTCGCCTATCGCCGCCATCGCCTGCACCCTGTCCGCGCCGCCGCTCACCGTGATCGTATACGTGCCGGACTCTGCCGCCTCGAAGCGCTCCTCGGCGCCGCCATCGGACGTGACGGCCTCGTACGTCGACGGCCCCTCGATGACCGCCTCCAGCACGCCGTCAGATACGACCGCATAGACGCCCGTCGCGCCCGCCTCGAGATCCGTTGACGCCTCGAGCACGTCCCCGCCCCCGACGAACCCGTCAATGGTGCTGATTCCTGTCAGGGCGGTGGCCCCCTGCGCCGCCACGAGGGCCAGCCCGGCCACCATCAGGATCCCCGATATGACCACCATCCTTCCCGCGTCCACGGGGGGCTCCCCGCCCCGTCCCCGTTTAAACCTAGGGCGCCGGAAACTTAGCCCGGGCTAAAAAATTTAGCTTGGTTTAAATTCCGCCGCCCGGGCCCCCGCCCCATGGCATCACGCAGGCTGCTGATGGCCGCCGCCATGCTCGCATCGGCCGCGGCCGCGGCGCTCCTCTCGGCCCCTTCCGACGCGCAGACGGAGCGGCGCACCTTTGTGACCCACAGCGGCGCCGTGATCGAGACGCACGGCGACGTGCTGGACCCCATGTACACCCCCTCGACCGTCGAGTTCGACCCCGACGAGTTCCTGCGCAACTTTGAGTACGGGCGCGTCTCGGAGGAGGACGGCCGGACCGTCCGCGATTACACCATCGTGGCGCGCGACGACCTGGTGCAGGAGGTCTCGCCGGGCGTCTTCTTCAACGTCTGGACCTTCAACGGGACCGTCCCGGGCCCCACGCTGCGCGCCACCGAGGGCGACCTGCTCCGCATCCTCTTCATCAACAACGGCTCAAAGACCCACACCATCCACTTCCACGGGGTCCACCCGGCCGAGATGGACGGCGTATTCGAGCCGGTGGGGCCTGGCGGCAGGTTCACCTACGAGTTCGAGGCCGGGCCGGCGGGCGTCCACCCGTACCACTGCCACGTCATGCCGCTCGAGGAGCACATCGTGCGCGGCCTCTACGGGATGCTGATAGTGGACCCGCCGGGCGGCAGGGCGCCGGCCGACGAGATGGTGATGGTCCTCAACGGCCTTGACACCGACTTTGACGGCGAGAACAACCTGTACGCGGCAAACACGGTCCCGTTCTACTACCAGCACCACCCGATACGGATCGAGGCGGGCAAGACGGTGCGCGTCTACGTTGCCAACATGGTCGAGTTCGACCCCGTCAACAACTTCCACCTGCACGGGAACCTCTACAGGTACTATCCGACCGGGACGGACGCCGTGCCGGCCTTTTACACGGACATGGTGACCATGTCGCAGACCGAGCGCGGCATAATGGAGTTCGAGTACGAGCACCCGGGCAGGTACCTCTTCCACGCCCACAAGGTCGAGTTCTCCGAGAAGGGCTGGTCGGGCATATTCCTGGTGGAGCGGCAGGGCGCCCCCGATGGAGCCTAGGCGGGCTGCAGCGGCCGCGGCCCCGGCCGTCCTGCTCTGCCTGCTGCTTGCCTACGTGCTGGGGCCCGGCGCCGGCCCGCTCGGGATGGGCGTCCCGCTGCCGGAGATCACCGTCGAGCGGGTCGACTTTGAGGGATCGGAGATCCGCGCCACCGTCCGCAACACGGGCCCGATACCGGTCGAGATAGCGCACGCCGACGTCAACGACCGGATACAGCCGGCCGCCGTCGAGCCGGACCGCCACCTTGAGAGGTTCGAGGCGGCGACGGTGCGCATACCGTTCGAGTGGAACGAGGCCGAGCCGTACGTGGTCGGGATCACCGTCGGCGACGGCACGCGCTTTGAGGTGGCGGTGGCGGCCGCGGCGCCCGCGACGCCGCCCTCGTGGGGGCTGGCCGGATCGTTTGCCGCCATAGGCGCGCTCGTCGGGGTCGTGCCCGTCGCCATCGGGATGCTCTGGCTGCCGCTCGTCCGCAGCGCCGGCGCGGGGTGGCGCCACGCGATGCTGGCGTTCACGGCGGGGCTGCTGCTCTTCCTTGCGATCGACTCCGGGGCCGAGGCGCTCGACATCGCGGGATCCCTTGCTGGCGCATTTGACGGCCCGATGCTGGTGGCAACCTCGGCCGTGCTGGCGTTCCTCGCGCTCCACTACTCGGCATCGCGCCTTGCGGGTGCCGCCGCCGCAGGCATCTCGATATCAGTCGGCATCGGCCTGCACAACTTTGGCGAGGGGCTGGCCATCGGGGCGGCCATCGGGATAGGCTCGCTGGCGTTCGGCTCGTCCCTGGCGGCCGGCTTTGCGCTCCACAACGTGACGGAGGGGCTTGCCATAGCGGCGGCGGTCGCAAGGAGGCGGCCGGCGATACCGGCCCTGGCGGCGCTCGTCCTGATAGCCGGGGGGCCTGCCATACTGGGGACCTGGACGGGCGGGTTCGCGTACTGGCCCGCCGCCTCTGCCGTCTTCCTCGGCGCCGGCGCCGGCGCGATACTGCAGGTGGTCATCTCCGTGGCCGGCTGGATCCGCTCGGAGGGCGGGTCCCTCGGGCGGCCCGGGGTGGCCGGCGGGGCCGCGGCCGGCATGCTGGTGATGTACGTGACGAGCCTGCTGGTATGATTGTGGCGACAATGTTATTTGTAGGAACGACGCGGCGGTGGATGATGTGGATCCTCCCCGCGGTGGCCCTGCTCTGCGTGCTGGCCGCCGCCTCGCCGGCGTTCGGGGCCAACCCCCACCTGCACGTCTCGGCAGAGGGGCACGGGAACAGGTTCGCCGGCTCGATGGTGGTAGAGGTGGTCGTGGGGGACCCGCGCATCTCAGAGACGGGCGAGCCAAAGGGGGAGCCGGACGTCACGGTGAACGGGCGATCGCTCCGGATGGTCCAGTCATCAAGCGGGACCTGGTTCGGGTACTTTGCACACGCCGGGGCCGCGCGAGCAGCCGACGCCGCCGGGCTTGACTTTGGGCACATCTGCCCGAGATCGACCCCGGAGGGGACGTTCGGCATATCGTTCTCAGAGACGTCGGGGTTCGCCGTCGCGCGGTCAGGCGGCCTCGGCGAGGGCTGCACGAGGAACGCCAACGCCACGATCGGCGGGCCCGCCCTCGGCGACGTGCTCCGCGGCGCAAGGTCCGTCAACACCAACCCGGCGGTGCCGCCGGGGCAGGTCGGCCTCGATCCCGCCGCCTGGCCGGTCATCCAGCTGTACGACTTTGCCGACGCCGTCGTCAGGTACGACTCTGGGCTCCGGGTGCAGGAGGTGAGCCTCGACTATGGCGAGATCGAGGACGCCCGCGTCCTGACGGACCGCGACACGTACCCGCCGGGCGCCGAGGTGTTCGCGACCATACACGACCCGCAGCTTGACCAGGATCCCACCGACGAGGATGTCTGGACGTTCTCGCCGGGCGGCACGTTCTACATGGGGGGCCCTGAGAACCTGCTGTCCTCGCTGCGCTCGGCCGGGTTCGTCGACAACGGGCGGCTGGCAGTCGAGGACGGCGGCATACTGGGATTCAAGGACAACGCGGAGCGGATGCCCGCCCTCGGCGCCGACGCCGTCACGTTCGTCGAGACCTCGCGCGGCTCCGGTATCTTTGACACGGTTGACTCCTCAAAGGTCTCGGCGCTCGGGATAAGGACCGACGCCAAGAGGGGGCTGGCGGCGCACCTCGAGTACAACGGCAAAAAGACGGGGATAATCACGGGGCACCAGACGGCCACGTTCGGGGTCGGGGCGAGCCTGGCAGTCGGCGACTCGGGGGCACTCCTGCCTGGGACCCGGAACCCCGTCGTGGTGTCCGACGGTGACCAGAACCGCAACTCTGACCGGGCCGACGTGCTCGGCATACATGATCCCGGATCCATAATACCGACCCTGGTGATAGGATCGCCGGCGACACTGTCGGGGTCTCGCGGCGCCGACCTCTACTCCGGCGGGACCGTCTACGCGGCCGACAGGGTGGCAGAGCCCGACCGGCACTCGGCCCGGCTCCACGTGACGCCGCGGCCCGGCTCGTACGACCGGCTCGAGATCGAGACGGCCGGGGCCGGCAGGATCGCCGGCGCCCTCGCGCAGGGGGCGGGCGCCAGCAGCTGGCTCCACTATGACATCAGGTCGCTTGCGGCCCACGCGGACCTCTCGGGCGGGTCGATATCGCTCGAGTCCGGGGGCGCCTCCGTCAATCTGGCCGGCCCCGGCATCGCGTCCAGCGGGCTGGTCCTGATACCGCCCGAGATCTCCTCGCAGATACGCGGGATGTCCGGATCCGCCCGGCTGGTGATCGAGGCCGATATCAGGTTATCCACGTACGCCGAGCTGCCCCTCGTGGCGGACTTTGTCTCGTTCGGCGCGGGGACCAACAACGCCATCTACCGGATGGAGCTCGAGGAGACGACGGCAAGCTCCGGCAGGTTCGAGGGGACGATCGAGTACGTGGTTGCAAACCAGATCAACATATCTGATCCGGCGTTCTTTGAGGGCATGGAGCTCACGGGGGACCGGGTCAGGTTCGCCGTGACCGGGTCCTCGGCCGACAGGGACGGCCTCTACATGTCCTACTCTGACATCGACTCGGTGGGCGTGCGCACCACGGTCTCTGCGCGGCCGGTCGCCGAGACGCACACCGGGGTCGTCACGGTCGGGGGGCAGCTCCGGTTCGGCTGGCCCGTCACGATAACGCTGTCGGACCTGGACCTGAACCTTGATTCGGACCTTGCCGAGGTGTACGGCGTGGTGGACGACCCCTCGTCCCCAGTATCTGACGCGGTGGGGAGCGGCGGGCGGCTGCTGCTCGAGGTGCTGATAAAGGGCGAGAGGTACAAGAGGTGCACGGTCGGCGGGACGGAGCACGGGGGCCTTGCCTCGACGGGCTTTTCGCTGGTCGAGACCGGCAGGTCCACCGGCGTCTTTGAGGGCAGCTTTAACATGCCGTCGAGGATCTGCAGCCCCGACGGGACGCGGCTCGTCTCGCCGGCCGGCGGCGGGATCGGCGTCAGGTACCACGACGCGCGGGACGCGTCGGGCAGCCCGCGCGTGACGGGGCTCTCGCCGCGCGACGCGGCGGGTGGCGCGCCCTCCGTGGAGCCCGCGCAGGACCCGGCGGCCGAGCGCGCCGGGGAGATGCCCCCCTCGCTGAGCGCCTCCCGCGTCGAGAGGCCGCCCCCCGGGGACCCCGTCACGGTCGTCGTGTCAGGCCGCCTCGGATCGGGGGTGCCGGGGCTGCCCGTCGACATCAGGGTGTCAGGGCCCGGCGGCGGGCAGTCCCTCGAGTCGGAGGTCCTCTCCGGCAGGTACTCTGCCGATATCATGGTGGATGACAGGTCCGGCCCCGGCAGGTACCAGGTCGAGGTGCTCCACGGGGGCAACCGCGTCGGCGTCCTCTTCTTCGAGGTGTCGGCCGAGGAGGTGCCCGGGTGGGCCCGGGACTGGGCCGGCAGGTGGTCGTCAGGCGAGATCCCCGACGCCGACTTTGTCAGGGTGGCCGAGGAGCTGGCAGGCACGAGCGGCCTTGCCCCCCGCGAGGGCCCCGTCCCGGGGTGGCTCCGGAGCAGCGCCGGGTGGTGGGCAGACGGGACCATCGGGGATGAAGAGTTCTCGGGGGCCCTCAGATACCTCGTGGACAGGGGAATAATCAGGCCGTAGTTTGTCAACATTTATCCATTTTAATATATATATACGATCGGTACGGGGGTTGGACGATGAAGGCGGCAGTGGCGGCTGTGGCAGTGGCGGCATCAATCGCAGCCCTCTTTGCGCCGGGCGCGGCCCACGCGGACACGCACCTGCCCATCACGGTGACCGGTGCCCTCGACCTGTACGCGGTGGGGAGCGAGATAGAGTTTGACGTAAAGCTTCGAAACTACAAGAGCAACGACACGCTAAAGGCCCCGCCGGTGGTGCGGCTCCTTGCACCCGACACCGCGACCGGCGCGGCCGGCAACGTGCTGAACATAATCCAGGTACTGCCCAGCGACATCAACTCCGAGGGGGTGTTCACGATAAGCATGAAGGCCGGGGGACCCCTGTGGAAGGAGACAGGCAGCTACAAGGTGCTCATCACCTATGACGGCCAGGAGTCCGTGCAGACCTTTAGCTATACGTCGCCCCTTGCGGCGCCCGCGCCCGAGCCGGTGCTAGAGTGCCCTGATGGCCAGATACTGCGCGGCGGCGAGTGCGTGGACGACATACCAGAGCCGCCCCCTCCCCCTCCCCCGCCACCACCTCCAGAGTGCCCGGTGGGCCAGATCCTTGAGAACGGCCAGTGCGTCGACGAGCCGCCCCCTCCGCCACCCACATGTCCCACGGGCCAGAGCCTGGTGGACGGCAGGTGCGTCGACGACGCGCCGCCCCAGCCAGAGTGCGGCCCGGGGACGATCCTGCAGAACGGCATCTGCGTGATTGATCCCGCGTCCGCCCCGGCACCGGCGCCCGCGCAGCCAGGCTGCCTCATAGCGACTGCCGCGTACGGGACCGAGCTTGCCCCCCAGGTGCAGATGCTCCGCGAGATCCGCGACGGCACCGTGCTTACCACCGAGTCCGGCTCGTCGTTCATGGGCTGGTTCAACGACGTCTACTATTCGTTCTCGCCGGCCGTGGCGGATCTTCAGCGCGAGCACCCGGTCTTCCGCGAGGCAGTCAGGGTTCTCATCACCCCGATGATCCACTCGCTGTCCATAATGTCGCTCTCAGACGGCTCCGAGTCGCAGGTGCTGGCCCTCGGCATAGCCGTCATCGCCCTCAACGCCGGCATGTACGTGGCGGCCCCGGCGACGGCCGCCGTCCTGGTGCGCAGGCACGCGTGGCCGCGCGGCCAGTATGAATTCACGTCCCCCTGAGCACTTCTAGGAGCCCCTGGGCCGGGTCCCGGCCCTGCAGCTTCCACGTGCACAGGCAGGTCATCAGCACGCTGAAGATCCTCCTCCCGTCCGGGCTGTCGAGCCTCTGGTGTGTCCTGCGCTGCATGACGACCCACCGCATGACCTGCTCGCACGCGT
>UYNY03000018.1 GCA_900620265.3 Nitrosopumilaceae archaeon
TTTTTTTTTTAATGATACGGCGACCACCGAGATCTACACTAGATCGCTCGTCGGCAGCGTCAGATGTGTATAAGAGACAGCCTGGTACCTTGACCGGTAGTGCCACGCGAGCTGGATGGGGTCGTGCAGCGCCCTTGCCATGTCAAGCAGGCTCTTCTCGTCAAGCACGTCCTCGTCCTCCTCGTCGTCCTCCTCCACCACCTGGAAGAGGTCGAACGGCTGCAGCTGCTTCTCGTCGCCCGCTATCACCACGCTGCCCGCCCTGTACAGGAAGGGCAGCGCGCGCTCGACGGGCAGCTGGCTTGCCTCGTCCACTATCACGAGGTCAAAGAGCCGGCGGGTGAGCGGGAACACCTTGGAGACCGACTCGGGCGAGGCCAGCCAGCAGGGCGCGAGCTGCAGGAACTGGGACGGGTACGCGCCGAAGAGCTGGCGCACCGGCTTTACCTTGCGCTTGCGCTTTAGCTCCTTGCCGAGCTCCTTCCACGCCTTCTTCTCCGGGGTGTCGGCGCGGCCCCTCAGGTCGCGGCCCGTGACGGATCCAGCGATCGAGGCGCGTATCGAGCCGAGCAGCGCCTCCCTCTTCTCCCCGTAGAGCCTCGCGAGCGCCTCGCTGTTCTCCCGGTATACCTCTGCGTGGTCCAGGCGCAGCACCGGGTTGTCGCCCTCGATCTCGTCAAGCCACGCCGACAGGATCTCGCTCCGGAGCGACGCGGCCCAGTCCGCGCCGGGATCCATCCTGGCGGCGCACAGGCCGAGCATCTTGCCGGCCGCCGCGCCCGCCTCCCTCTTCTCGAGGTCGTACGCGCGCATCGAGTCAAAGTCCGCCATTGATGACTCGAGGCCCGCGACGACCCCCGCAAGATCCCCGGACCCGGCGGCGCCCGTGATGCGCCCGCGCGCCGCGTCCCCGAAGAGCGGCAGCAGGGATCCGAGCAGCCCCCACGCCTCCGAGCCCGTCCTCGCCCTGGGCAGCATCGCGGCGGCCTCGGCCTCGCCCACGTCGCGCCCAAGCATCGCAGATATCGCCCTTGCCGCCTTTTTGCGCCGCATCTTTAGAAAGCCGGGGTTGTTGAGGTACGTGTCAAGGTGCCCCACCAGCTCGTCCTGCGACTCGCGGGAGGGGGCCATCTCGGCGCCGCCGAGCCTCGAGGAGAGGTCCCCGAGCAGCCCGGTTATCTCCGACCCCCTGGCGTTGGTAAGCTCCGAAAAGTCCACCCTGCCGGCCCACGGGCGCCCCGGCGCGTCGAACCTGGCGTACGAGGGGGCCAGCCTCGCGATCGTCTCGAGGAACGTCCCGAGGCCGCCCCACTCCAGGCCCAGGCCGGGGGCGCGCAGGCCGAGGCGGGGGACGTACCGCGAGTCAAGGTCCGAGTAGATCCTGTGCGCGGTCACGCCGCCAAAGTACTCCCTGTGCAGGGCCCTGCCGAGCTCGGCGAGCCTCGCGACCCTCTTGTCTATCATGCCCGATATCTCCTGCGGCGAGCGGGCATGTCCCTCTGGGAGCCCGCCGGGATCCTGCATTATGCCGAGCAGCTGCTCGTACATCGCCCTGCGGTCGCTGCTCTCCTTGTCGAGCATGACGGCGAACCTGTCAAGGCCCACCTTTGCAAGGCGCTGCCTGACGACGTCTAGCGCGGCCCGCTTCTGGCAGACGACGAGCACGCGCCTCCCGTTTGAGAGGGCGTCGGCTATCATGTTGGTTATCACCTGCGACTTGCCGGTCCCCGGCGGCCCGCGCACCAGCACCAGACCGGACCGCTTTGACTCGAGTATGACCTCGTCCTGGCTCGAGTCGGAGTCAAGTACCGTGTTGAGCTCCGTGTCGGGGACGCGGTCAAGGTCCACCTCCGCGCGGTCCGGCGGATCCTCGTCGGCGTCAGGATCGTGTATGTCGAGCAGGTCGCCCATCGGCCCGAGGTCCAGCGACCCGAGAGAGCCGAGCAGGCGCACATAGTCGGCGTATATCTCGTTGTCTGCCTGCGGAAAGCTGCCTATCACGCGGTGGTCCACGAGGGAGAGCGGGCGCCTGTCCATCACCTGTATGTCGTCCTTCCTGAGGGGCGGGACGGGCGCGCATCCGAGGGGGCACGGCTCGCGCACGCCGAGCACGTCCAGCGCCCACTTTGATATCCTGCGCAGGAACTCGGCCGGCGCGTCGTCCCCCTCATAGTCGTCCATCGACTCGGCCAGGTCGTCGAACCTCTCCTCGATGTCGTCCGGCACGTCGATCTCGGCCATCTTCTTTATGGCGGACACGAGCGCGCCGTTGTATACGGGGGGCGAGCGCAGTAGGTTCAGGTGCCAGCCGCCGTTGCGCGCCTGCCGCCTCCTCTCAAGGGACACCGGGAACAGGACGAGGGGGCCGCGCACGTAAAAGTCGGCGTTCGCGTGGCCCTGGATGAACGGGAATCCCAGGTACCCGGTCTGCTGGCCGGTCTCCTCCTCTATCTGGGCAAGGTTGCCCGCTAGCTTGCGGAGCCTGCCGCGCCTGTCGTCGGCGTCCTCGCCCTCCTCCGAGTCCCGCAGGATGTTGACGGAGGAGCGGTTGCGGAACACCGAGCCCAGTATGCGGTCGGACGCCTCGCCGAGCTCCGCGAGGTCAAAGTTGTGCTTTGTGTAGACCTTTTTGAAGAGGATCGAGCGGTTGCGCTTGTCCAGCCTGAGGAGCTTCTCGTGGTTGGCCCTGAGGTTCTTTTCGAGCCGCTCCAGCTCCTGCGTCCTGTCCTGCAAATCCCGGATCGCGGGGATCGGAGCAGGCCATATTAATGCCGTGTCAGGCACGACGGGAGCCGCCGGGGCGCGTGCCGGAGGCCCGGGGCCGCCCATGCGGCATTCATAGGTTTATATAGAAATCACCCCACACGGGCACCATGAAGCCGATCCGGGAGATGACCGCAAAGGAGCTCTGTGACGCGGTAAGGACAGGCAAGATAAAGTCCACCACATACAGGTCATTTTCAGAGTATGTAAGGGACATGGAGACCTGAGTTTTCCTATATGAACTACAGATTTATCGACGGTTACAAGTCAAAGAGGGCGAAGTTGGATGAACATACTAGGGTTCGCCTAGACGACCTTATCCATGCGTCGCTGGACTTTTTTTTGCACATCCGGGAACTCGGCATCAATTATCAGATGATAGAGATGCGCCTTGATGAGGAATTGATACTGTTATTCTCGTTCGATTCCAAGGACGACCTCGTCTGCGTCGGCTTCGTCTAGCAGCATCGGGCCTTTGGCACGGGGTAGGAACAGGAACCGCGATATGCAACGTATAAAGCCCGAGGCCCCGCCCCCGCCGCCCGTGTCAGAGATCGTCGCCTCGGTCGCAATCCCGTCGATGGTGCTGACCATGATAGCGTCCATCCTGCTGATCGAGAGGATCGGGAGGGGGCACAGGATAATACGCGACTTTGTCCCCGCATGGGCCGTAATCCCCACCATGGGGGTCGTGATAGCAGTCGACTATGTCTATACTGGCAACTTTATCCCCTAGGGACGCCTCGCAGGTTATTATATGGGATTCGAATAGTATCCATACAATGGAC
>UYNY03000019.1 GCA_900620265.3 Nitrosopumilaceae archaeon
CCGCAGCGCGGGGCCGGCGGCCAGACGGGGATCCGGCACGCGGCGCACCAGGGGACGCAAAAGACCCCCGCCGAGACGGACTTGAGGAACGAGCCGCCGTCCCGCATGCCGTCCTGCATGCCGTCCTGCACGCCGTCCTGCACGCCGTCCTTCACGGGGTCATCCATGCCGCCACCCATGGGGCCCCGCGCGGGACGTGCCATAAGTGCGCTCATGCCTCCATCACGATCACCGAGGACGAGGTCCCGGCGGCCGACATGTTGTGGATCATCCCGCACGAGGCCGAGTCGGCCTGCCTCCGGCCGGCCCGCCCACAGACCTGCAGGAATATCTCGGCCGCCTGTGCCACCCCGGTGGCGCCCGGCGGGTGCCCCGAGCCGAGCAGGCCGCCGCGCGGGTTTATCCTCCTGCTGCACGTCTCGAGCATCTCGCGCGCGTACGCCGCGCCCGTCCCGGGCGCGCAGATGCCAGCTGCCTCGAGCGCCATCGGCTCGCAGACTGAGAACGCGTCGTGCACCTCGGCCACGCCTACCTCGCCGGGCCCGCGCCCGGCCATAGAGAGTGCCGCGGCCGCGGCCTCGGCGGTGGATGCGAGGGGGGCAAACTCCGGCCCCCCCGCGAACGAGGCGGACGCCGTGGCCTGCCCGATCCCGGTTATCCGCGCGCCCCCGTCCCCGGGCCCCGACGCTACCAGGACCGCCGCGGCCCCGGTGCAGGATCTTGAGCACTCGTAGAGCCGCAGGTCGTCAGTCACCCCGCGCGAGGAGAGCACGTCATCCACGCTCCTTGGCGCCCCGGGCAGGGCGTGCGGGTTCTCCCCCGCGTTGGCCGAGTTCCTGGCCGGGATGACGGCAAGATCAGCGGCCGTCGCCCCGAACCTGCGCTTGTAGGAGCTTGCAAGTATCGAGGCCCAGTATACGGGTGACGAAAACGCCCCGCGCGTGGCATCCCAGTCAAGCACGAGTCCCGGGCCCCCGGCGGCGTCGGCGCCGCAGACTAGCACGGATCCGGCCAGCCCGGACGCCACGTGCGCGTACGCAGATACGATGGCGCTCGCGCCGGAGCTGCACAGGTTCTCCACCCGGTGGGCGGCCCCGGGCCTGATGCCGGCCCCCTCGGCCAGTATCGGGCCCAGGTACCCGCCCCCCTCGTTCGAGGAGACGATGACGGCATCGACTGACTCTGGCCGTATGTCATAGTCGCGCAGCAGGCAGGCTGCCGCCTCTGCCATCGCGGGGCCGGCGCCGCCGCCCGGGCGGAACCCCGAGTGCCCGCAGGCCGTGATCCGGGGAGTCATGCGCCGCCCTCGTCAAACTCGGCGGCAAACAGCCCGAACGACTCGCGCACGTCCCCCGCCGGGTTGAACTGGAGCACAGGCAGGTCCACGCCCGCGTCCCGGAACGCGCCCAGCTTGCCGGCGCACTCGCCGGGGGCGCCGGCGATGCACAGCCTGTCCACCATCCTGTCCGGCACGGCCTCGTGGCACCTGCCCAGCCCGGAACCCCGGAGGCCCTCCATCACGGCCGCGACCTCCTCTGCAAACCCGTTGGCGGCAAGGAACTCCCTGTACGCGCTGCCCGCCCCGATGTAGAACCCAAGCGTCCTCCTTGCTCGGTCGATCGCCGCGTCCGCATCCTCTGCCACGCACGTTATTATCTGGCACGCCACGTCTATCCTGCCCCTGCCGAGCCGCTCCGTCAGGCGCGATATCTCGCCGGGCGGGCGCAGGTACAGTATCACCCCGTCGCCGACCTCCCACGCCAGGCGGCACATGGCGGGGCCGACGGCGGCAAGGTATACCGGGATCCTGCGCCCGGGATCAACGAGCAGCCTGAACCCCGACAGGTCGAATATGCGGCCCCGGTGGTCTATCCTGCCGCCGCCGTGCGCGAGCCGGACGACCTCGACAAACTCGCGCATGCGGGAGAGCGGCTCGTCCCGCCCCATGCCGTGCAGCGACCCCACTATCTCGCGGCTGCTAGCGCCCAGCCCCAGGACGGCCCTGCCCCCCGATATGAGGTCCACCGTGGCGGCCCCCATCGCGGCAAGCGCCGGGCTCCTCGAGTAGATGTTCACTATGGATGATCCTATCCGGCAGTGCTCCGCCCGGGCCGAGGCCGCCGCCATCACCGAGAACGCCTCCATCCCCCACGTCTCTGGTATCCAGAGCGTGTCCACGTACGCGGGCACCCGCGAGGCGCAGTCCAGCAGGTCGCCGACGGGCAGCAGCGATCCCAGGCTGAACGAGGTGCGCAACGCGCGGCGGCCCCGGCGGCGTCATATTTAGCACATCCGGTTTACAACAAGGTCAGCTATGCAAGAGCTCGGCGCGGTTAACGCGCGGGCGGCCACCGCCTGCCATGGAGTTCTGGGACGACGCGGCAGCCTACGCGGTCTCGAGCGGTGATGCCAGGTTCAGGTCCGAGGTCGCCTACCTGATCGCCGCCCTGGATCGGAGCGGCTGAGCGAGGCGGCGCACTCCTCGAGGTCCTTGAACGAGTCGATCGAGTGCCACATGGCACCCCTGAACCTGACTGCCGAGAGGAGGCCCCTGCCCGCATACGAGGGGAAGAGCGTCCTCTCAAGGTCCCCCCTGGCCGGCATGTCCCTCACCGCCCCCGCGTCGAGGTTGTAGACGCCGGCGTTCATCCACGAGCCGGGCACCTGCCCCTTCTCCCCAAAGCCGGCCACGCGCGGGCCGTCAAGGTCCAGCAC
>UYNY03000020.1 GCA_900620265.3 Nitrosopumilaceae archaeon
TTATCGTGTACGGCTCCCTCGGGAACTTTCTTACCGCCAGCGTCGACCCCGGCCTTGATATCTCGTCCCGCCAGGTGATGGTTATCCTGTCGTTGGACGGGGTCGAGCAGTAGGTGATCGGCTTTGAGGTGGTGGGGGCGTGTCCCTCCCTCTGCGAGATCACCTGGAGCAGGCTGTCAAAGGACTCGGACGTGGGGAACCTGATGTTGGTCTTTAGCATCTCGTGGTCCAGATAGTCCTTGTGGATGACGGCCGCCTCGCGGTCGAACCTGGTGCATATCAGGTCCTCGACCCTCGGGTCCGACATGGGGACGTCAAGCTGCCTGTACCCGGCAATATCCCGGACCAGGTAATAGTCGATCGCGTCCCTCTCTTTGAGATATGTATCCAGCACGCCCGTCTGCCTCGCCTCCTCCTCCAGCCCGTCCCTGACCGACTGGACGGTGCTGCTGCCGGTCCCCGAGTACGAATAGTAGAGGTTCTCCATCAGGCTCCTCCATACCTCCTCGGCCCCGCCGCTCAGGGCCGGCTCCGATACCAGGTACCTGCCGTCCCTCGTAATGTATACGGTCGCCCCCTTGATGGTATAGGGCGGCTCTGCAAGGTCAGCGCTGCCGGGGGTGGCGGCCCCGAACCTCGCGATCCCGAACCTGCTAGCGGCGTACTCCACGGGATCAGGTGTCCGCCCCCTTTTAAGCCGGACGTGATGGGATACCGTGGAGTACCACTATACGATATCACCGACCAACTTTGTGACCCTGCCGGAGGAGGCCCAGAAGAAAAAGATGGGCGAGTTCTTTGACATACTGCGCGTGGCCCGCAAGCCAATCCGGATACGGCTCGCCCGCAAGGTCCTGCCGGTGCCCGTCGACGGCCAGAGCATAGGCATGCCGATACTCCAGTTGTACCTCTCAAGCGAGGAGCCACTCAACCACGTGTTCGAGTCGCTGCGCTACGAGTACACGGCCGACCTCGGCGGCCACCCCGAGATGAAGATCGTCGAGGAGCGGTGGCGCCACCTCGTGGTAGATCCCGGGGACGGCTCAAAGTACGTGGCAAAGTGCCTCACGCTGCGCCAGGTACCATACGAGCTCCCGTGGGCCTGGATATCGACGGGGATATTCCCCGCGTGCCACGAGATATCCATCTGGATATCCCCGATGGCCCACCAAAAGGCGATGTCATATGTCAGAAAGAAGAAGGACCTGGTGCACGAGGCGGCCATCAGATCAAGGTCGGCCGCCGAGGAGTATGAAAAGCTGGAGCGGGCCGAGCAGTCCATGCGGCACACCCACACCGGGCTCTTCAGGTGCAGGGTGGTCTGCGTGATACTGGCCCGGGATGTAAAGGGGCTGAGGGCCGCCTCAAAGGCGCTCCACTCGGCGGCGGGGATGCACGGGGGCAGGTTCTCCGCCCAGGTCGCGAGGCAGGGGGCAATGCTGGCAGAGGGGTGGGGCAAGGAGCTGACGTTTGACCTCGGGAGCATGTCGTGCCTCTACTCGATGGTCTCGGGGGACATGCTCGAGGTCCCCAACGGGCTCGTGCTGGGGATAAACACGGACAGCGGGGCCCCCGTGATATTCGATTTTGAGAGGAGGTCCAACTATAACATGGCCATCCTCGGGACGTCAGGATCCGGCAAGTCGTTCACGGCAAAGATGGTGCTCCGCCGCCTGCTGGAGAGGCACCCCGAGAGCCTCTGCTTTGTGATAGACCCGATGGGCGAGTACCACGACATCGCAGGGGACCTCGGGCTGGAGAGGATGCAGCTGACCGGCGACGAGGAGCTCGGGCTCGACCCGTTCAGGCTGCTCGATCCGGCAGATGCCGCCGACATCCTAGGCAGCGTGACACGGGCCCCCGAGGAGGTCGTAAAGCAGTTCCGCAAGTTCTCCGACAAGATCCACAGCATCGGGGAGCTCTACGAAATGCTGGATGACGAGTCAAAGAGGTGGCTTGACGACCTGGTGGACGGGCCCCTCTCCAGGATGGTGCGCGGAAGGCCCCGAATATCGGATCGGATGGTGATCTCGATGAAAAAGGCCGACGGCAAGCCCCACGAGATCATGCTGCTTGTGCTGGCCCTCAACAAGGTCTGGCGCAGGATAGAGGAGATGCCCCAGCACGTCCAAAAGATCGTGCTGCTTGACGAGGCATGGCTCCTCTTCAAGATGGAGGGGGCCGACAAGTACGTCGAGCAGATCGTGAGGATGGGGCGCAAGAGGAACGTGCGGTTCATCTTTGTGTCGCAGAACGTCGACGATATTGCAAAGGACAGGGGCGGTTCCAGCAGGATCGTCGACAACATCGAGACAAAGATACTGATGAACATGGAGGAGGAGGCGGCCGACTCTGCAGCCAAGGTGCTTGGACTTTCCCCGCAGGAGGTCCACAGGGTAAAGTCGTCCGATCCCGGTCATGCCATCCTGATGACCAAGAGGTACCGCATGCACGTCCGCTTTGAGGCGTCCGAGGCCGAGAGGTCCCTCTTTGACACGAGGCCGCAGGGCGGGCAGGCATGATACGTCGCAGGGGGGTGCACGCGCTTGTGGCCGTGTCCCTGCTGACCGGGTTCTCGATGGCGGGTGGCGCCGTGTTGCTCGTCGTGCTTGCAGATTATCGCGACGCGTCGATCAACAGCGCCGGGTGTATACTCTCCGGGTTTAACCTCCATGATACGGGCCGGGGCACGGCGTACTTGGTGGGGTCTGTCCACAATACGGGATCATCTGACACGGCATCCGTCAGGGTCGTGCTTGTGGATGACCTGGGCGACGGGCACGAGATATGGGGGCCGCCCGGGGTGCCGCCGGGAGGCACATGGGACATACTGGAGCCGGTCGGGGCCTCCATATCTCCGGGCTCGACCTACCATGTCGTAGCTGCGGTATCCATGTCCGACGGGTCGGAGGCGAGCTGCTCGTCAGTCGTCAGGACGTGATGCCTGTGACTGGCCGATTGTTCACGAACATCAACACGACGTGGAAGATCCATGCTGTAATGCCAATTGATGGCAGGAAGAATTCTATGGATATTTTGGTACATAAAAATAAGCAATCTTGTCCTTGTAGATCGGGCCTATTGATGGATCTAACTGACGTGACGACAAAGCCTTGTCTAGCATACCTTCTACTTTGTAAGGATCTGTTGGTGCCTTTACCACCAGCATATTGACGTTAGGATCCCATGACACTTCAACGCCAGATTGTTCATCACAGCACAAATCCTTTTGTAAACCTAATACAGAATACATGATGGCCTTGCTCTCCTCCCCCGCCTCTACCACATATATGTGGCCTCGCGAGTAGTATTTAACTGTTTTTTGGCATTCCACCATATGCGTTCGTATCACTGCTAGTTCGACACCTGATGATAATAGATTCTTAGTATGTAGGATTGCCCAAAGGCTCGATTGGCCCTGCCCAAAATCCTGTGGAGCAAACGGGCTCGGAGCCTCGGGCGTATGTGTGGGTGGGTTCCTAAGTGGTGACGGCGTTCACCGGACTTGGTGATGAGCGGTAGCAGATCCATGCACCTAGGATATCACAAATCCGAAGAATTTCCCCAGCGTGGAGACGACCTGTATCTCCCCCCCGGTCACGCCCATCCTCAACATGCCGAGTCCTCCTGCCTCCAGCACGTCCCGGGCCCCGCCCTTCTGTCCCTCCAGCACGTACGGCACCTCCGCCCCGTCGACCAGCACGGCGTGGATCCGGAGATCCTCGGTCCCGATGTTGGAGAGATAGATGGCCGTGCCATTTCCAGAGACCTGCACATGGGTGGCCACGACCACCTGGCCGGCCTGCCTCCTCGAGCCGTCCAGCACATCAAGGATGCTCGCAGAGTTGGAGAATATCTGGGATCCCGACGATGCTACCAGTGGGGCGATTACCACCGTGGCCAAGCCGAATAGTATCGCCGCCGCCATTATCTGGTTCACGCGTAACTTGCCGGTATATCATAAAAGGCCGGTGCCACTCGTGTCGGGGCCGGCCGTCGCCCCTGATCCCCTGCTTAAATCGGTTCGGGTACTTGGGGGCGATGGCCCGATCCCGGCTTCTTCGAGCATGCACAAAGAAGCGCCGTGGGTTCCTCTTTACGATGCCGCTGATGCTCGGGATCGGCGCCATCATGCTTGCCGCGATGATAGCCCTCTCGCAGCTCTTTGTGACCATAGGCGGCCCGATGGTGCCCGACCTGCTGGCAGAGATGCCCACCATATTCCACTACGGTCCTGACGGCACCCGGATCCCCGAGTTCGCCCCGATCCTCGGAGCCGACAACGTCGTGGACGACGGGCAGGGGGGCAAGCTCTCAGAGGCAGAGTTCTCGGAGCTATTCCCGACTTTGGCAATGTACGGCCTGATGGTAAAGATAGCCGGCGGCATATTCGTCATCCTCCTGATGCTGGCCGGCATCTCGTATTTCTTTGAAGAGTTCAACGTCGTGCGCCAGGGTACCGCCTATGACATCATCGCAAAGATGATCGTCCTCTTGCCCCTCTACCTGGTGCTGCCCTACCTGTGGGACGTGGCGGCACTGGTGATAGAGTCCTCGTCCCTGTACCTGATGGACCCGTTCGGGGGCGACCCGCGCGGGCGCACCACGGAGATGTGGTGCCTGATGGGGTCTGTCACCTGCAGCATCGACGGCTATATGACGGTCGACCCCATCGAGGTCTTTGACGAGGTGGGGGCGTTCGACCAGCAGGAGACGCTGAGCATGGACTCGTGGAACTCCGCCCTCCAGGACCCCTTCTTCGGGGAGGGGTTCGTGGTCGACGTCCTGCTCTCCCTCTTCAAGGGGTTTGCCATAATGTTCATGACCGCCATGATGTTCATCCTGTCGGCCATCCGGG
>UYNY03000021.1:0-8471 GCA_900620265.3 Nitrosopumilaceae archaeon
GGGGGCGCGATCAGGATATATCCGAGGCGGGCCGGGCGGCGCCCGTGGAATACAGGCTCGCCCCCCTGCTCGCGCTGGCGCTCGCCGCCCCGCTTGTGGCCGCCCACCCCGGCGCCTGGGCGGACCCGTACGTGATGGAGGTCGGGGACCCCGCCACGGACATGCAGGCCAGGGCCGGCGGCCCCGTGCACGTCTCGTCCGAGGTCGTCAACGCCGGGCACGGCGGCGCCGCCTACGCGTACATCGTCCAGATATCAAGGTCCGACGGCACCGTGGTGCACGTGGCCTCGCAGGTGGAGGAGGTGAACCGGAGCGGGACGTACTGGCCGTCGGTACCGTGGACGCCGCGGGCGCCGGGCCACTATCTTGTCACGGCGTTCGCGTGGTCGTCCCTCGCGGAACCGGTGGCGCTCGCCGCGCCCGCAAGGTCCGTCATAGCCGTGCTTCCGGAGGGGCGTGCGCCGATCCCGGCCGCCGTCACCGTGGAGGCGGGGGGCCGGTTCTACGAGACCGGCGACACCGTCGTGGTGAGGGGCAGGGTCCTTGAGGACTTTGGGATCGGCCCGGTGGTCACGGTGCGCGGCGCGGGCGGGGACGCCTCGGTCGCGCGCCCCGAGGCGGGGCCGGACGGGTCGTTCACGGCCGAGTTCGGCACGGGCGGCATGGGGGTCGGCGAGTACGAGGTCTCGGCCGGCTACGGCGGCGCCCCGCTCGCGCGGGACAGGTTCCTCTTCACGGGCGACCCGCCGGAGGGCGCGGGGCCGCTCGGCGGCGACCACGTGCACGCGACCGTCGAGGTGAGGATCAACGGGTACAGGCTGGACCTGTCGGCGCCCGAGTACCAGCTGAGGTCCGCGTGGGCGCACTTTGAGGGCGGCGAGGGGCGCACGCTGCACCTGCACGCCGGGAACGTGACGATGGGGTACCTGCTCGCGTCGCTGCGCATATCCCTTGACGGCGGGTGCATCGGGCTGCCGGACGGGAGGGAGTTCTGCCAGGACGGCGGGCGCTCCCTATCGTACCGCGTCAACGGCGAGCCGGTCGGCGGCATACTGGGGCACGTGCCGGCCGAGGGCGACCACATACTGGTCTCCTACGGGACGGAGCCGCAGAACGATCCGGCGTACGGGACGCGGCAGGGCGCATAGGCGGCGCGCGGGATCGGCGCGCCCCCTCATCCCGCGGCAGGATCCGTGACGCGGCCCATGAACAGAAGAGCGCCCGTCTCGTCGTCCTGGATCACGAATATGAACGGGTGGTCCGCCGTGAAGATCTGCCGATCCGGGACGCTGTCAGACTCAGCACTGAGGACGGTCGCCGCCGCAGCCTCGGTCCCCACCTCGTCGACGCTCACGAATCCCTTGTGGATGGCAACGGAGACGTGCATTCCGAGCCCAGTCCCGGCGTCCGTCCCGATTCCGGACAGGTCGGACGCTCCGGGTTCAAAGACATCGGCCACTCCGAGGTTCCTGAGGTAATTGACCAGGTTATAGTCAGAGTTCGTCTCAAACTTTGGCATTTCGACATGCGTCATCATGGGTTTCAGGTTCCCCCTCCACTTGTCGATGTTTTGAGCGGAGATGGATTCCTCAAGACCGCGTATCCCGTCCCTGTCATTGGGCAGCAGCACGAGCATGGACAGCCCGGCCCCCTTGTAGGGAAGCCTCACCATTTGGTGGCTTCCAAACGACGCATAATCAAAGATATCGGTCACTGCCATCATCTCCACCAGCGTGTTATCCATGCTGTTCTTCCAGAAATAGTCGTCATGTGTATAATCGATTGGAAACTGCGTCTCCCACTCGCCTGCAAAGTGTATGGCGTTCGTGATTATGAGGCGGGTCATAGAACTGATGTCCTTCTCACTGAGGACGTCCCGTATCGCGCCGTTGGTGTTCTCCTCCATCCAGCCGTTGACACGCTCGGCCCCGTCCTCCTGCAGGTCGAGGCGCTCAGCGTGAGCCCCGTAGTTGTCCCTCACGACGTCCCTGTACGAGTCCAGCAGATCCAGCCCGTCGTCGACCCACAGCGCGTTTGCCATCGCCAGCGTAGAGTCCGGGCCTGCCCTGCCGATGCGCTCCACCAGACCGCCTATGTCGCCGTGCCTTGCATCCGCGTCCGCGTCGAGCCCGAAGGCGTCCCGTATCTGCTCCGCCGTCTCGCCCCTGGCGCCCTCGTACAGGGCGGAGAACGCAACGTACATGCTTACCGGCGAGAAGAAGATGTTGCCGTCGCCGCCGGACACCTGGCCGTAAAAGTCCGTCGCGAACCGGTTGCTGGCCGACACGGCGTCCTGCCCGACGTGCGCGGCTCCGGGCCCTCCCGCCGGATCCTGCGGCATCACCACCGCATACGCGGCGACCGCTACGGCCGCAGCCACGGCCGCGAGCGCAACGCGGCGGCTCAGCATGGCCCCGCCGCGGGAGGCCTCCGCCCCGCGCCGTACCCGACAGGCGCCGCTCCCCACATGGGACGGGATCCGGGCGCGGCCGTTATAACCCTGCCTGTTTCGGCGGCGGGACGCACCACACCCCAGACGCCGCAATCCCAGAATCCCAGGAACCGGGCCGGGATCAGGGTGCCGCCTGCCGGAGCGTCCGGGGAGCCCGCCATTATCCCGCCCGTCCCGACATTCGGCAGGGGGAGATCTTCACGCGCGGGCCCGGCCGCCCGCTAGAACAGGCGGTGGACGCGCCGGGCGGGACGGTGCCATCCATATCCTCATAACGGGGCCAAGCGGGCAGGATCCGCATGGACAGGCGGGTGGCGGCGGCCGCGGCCGTGGCGGTGTCCGTTGCCGCGTACGCGCTGGTGGTAAGCCTGCCGGCGGTGGACGTGCCGGCGGTGGACGTGCCGGCGGTGGACGTGCCGGCGGACGCGGAGCAGGACGATCCCGGCCAGAACGCACGCACGACCGTCGTCCCGGCGAAGGAATTCAAGTTCAGGCCCGACGGTATTCGGGAGTCCATCAAGACCACGGCCGAGGTGTCCGTGTACACCGACAGGCGCGAGTACCGGCCGGGCGAGACCATCAGCTACAGCCTTACGAACCACGGGCCCGGGGTCGTCACGTTCATCGGCAAGTCGCTGGGCGTTCAAGTGAGGGATCTATTTGAGAACACGGTATTTGGAAGGGAGGGGGAAAGGTGGGTAATCGAGATCCCCGCCAACTCTACGTTCAGTGATACGTGGGACCAGCGGGTGGCGGGGAGGGGCGTGCAGTCGGGCACGTACGTGCTTGACTTTGACGGGATAAAGTCATGGCCGTTCACCATCATGCATGACAACCCGGCGTTCTACGAGCCGGAGGCCGTCGAGGGGCGGTCCCTAGAGATCCTGATCGAAAAAGACAGGTACCGGCCCGGCGATGTGATCAGGTCCGCCCTGGTGAACACGGGCACCGAGGCGGTCGAGTCCGGGCCCCACATAAAGGCCAGCGTGGTAGACGCGTCGGGCGCCGTTGTGGACGGCGTCTGGTACGACCAGTGGGACGGGATCATAGAGCCCGGCGAGCGGATCCAGATGCAGCCCTTGGGCAACCCCCTCGTGGTACTCGACCCGGGCGAGTACAGGATAGCGGCCCCCGACGGGCCCGAGTCGGGGCCGTTCGTCGTGGAGGGGCCGGATCTGGGCGAGTACGCGGACGCAGGGTGGATAGACGCCGGGCAGAACGTGCGCACCACCCACGTCCCGATATGGGAATACGAACGGAGATCGGACGGGATGTCGTGGCGCGTCCAGACCGGGACGTCGGAGATGTCAATATACACAGACAAGCGCGAGTATGAGCCCGGCGAGGAGGTCAGGTACGGGATTACGAACCACGGCCCGGGGGCCGTCATGTTTCGCGACACGGGACTGGGCTTTGAGATACGTGACACCTTTGGCAATCCCGTCGCCGGTCGTGGTGGAGGCGATGCCGAAACATCGATCCCGGTGGGCTCGACCTCCGAGGGCACGTGGCCCCAAGGCGGAGGCGGGAGCACGGCACAGTCGGGCACGTACGTGGTAAGCTTTACCGGGCTAGAGTCGTGGCCGTTTACCATCACGCATGAGAACCCCGCGTTCTACGAGCCGGAGACCGTCGAGGGGCGGTCCCTGGAGATCTTGGTCGAAAAGAGGTGGTACCGGCACGGCGAGGAGATCAGGTCGGCCCTGGTCAACACGGGCACCGTCGCGGCAGGGTCCGAGCGCTGGATAGAGGCCGGCGTGGTGGACGCGTCGGGCGCCGTCGTGGACGAAATCATCTATTACTCCCGGGATGAGATCATAGAGCCCGGCGAGCGGCTTCAAAGATCCATACCCGTCCATCCAGAGGAGCCCCTTCCCCCGGGCGAGTACCACATAGCCACGTCTGACGGGACCATGTCGGCCCCGTTCGTCATAGAGTAGGACAGGCAGGTGCGTCAAGATGCTAGGATCGGCCGATGCGGAGGGAGCGATCGAGAGGGGGAGGCTCGCGGATCCCGGGGAGCTTGGCGGATCCCGGCCGGCCATGGAGATCAGGCTATTGTGTAGAATAGAGGACTTTGCCGGCATCGGGGAGGTGGAGGACGTGATGCGCAGAGCGGAATTCGCGATGCTGAGGGCCGGGGGCGGCCCCGAGGGATCCGGCAGCTTTCAATAGGCGCCGGTTCACCCCACCGTCGGGTCCGTGACGCGGCCCATGAACAGGAGCGCCCCCGTCTCGTCGTCCTGGATCATGAACATGAACGGACGGTCGGCCTTGAATGGCGGAAACGGTATGTCCAGGCTGCTTTCAAGACGGCCCGCTACGACGGTTGCGGCGGCCGCCTCCGTCCCCTCCTCGTGTACGTCGACAAACGCCTTGTGGAGGGCGGCGGCAACGTGCAGGGTCATCCCCGTTGCGGCATCCCGCCCGATGCCTGACAGGTCGGCCGCGCCGGGTGCAAAGACGTTCGTCATCCCGAGGTCTTCGAGGAGGCCCACCAGGTCGTAATCGGAGCCCGTCTTGAACCTTGGGATATCGACGATCAGGTCCGCCGGAGCCAGATCCTTCTTCCATCTGTCGATATTTGGCGCGGTGACCGACTCCTCTAGCGCGCCTATGCCGTCCCTGCCGTCGGGCAGCAGCACCAGCATGGACAGCCTCTCCCCCTTGTATGGCAGCCTCACCATCTGGAACCCGTCAAGCGACGCGTGGTCGAACCCGCCCCATAAGGACATAAAGTCCGCCCTCGTGCTCTCCATGCCGTTCTTCCAAAAGTCGTCCTCGTACGTGTCGTGCTTTGGAAACTGTCTCTCCCACTCGGCGTCAAGGTATATGGCGTTCGTGATTACAAGGCGGGTAGACTCGTCGATGTGTGATTCTTGGACGACGTCCCTTATCACGCCGTTCGTGTTATCCTCTATCCAGTCGTTTACCCTCCCGGTACCTCCCTCCTGCAGGTCGAGGCTCTCCACGTGTGCCATATAGCTGTCCCTGACCGCGCTCCCGTACGAGCCTGATAGGAGCAGCTGGTCATCGACCCACAGCGCGTTTGCCATGGCCAGCGTCGAGTCAGGATCCGGCCTGTTGACGTGATCCACGAGGCCGCCTACCGCGGCGCGCCTCGCACCGGCGTCCGCGTCGAGCCCGAGGACCCGCCGCATCTGCTCCGCCGTCTCGCCCCCGGCCCCCTCGTACAGGGCGGAGAATGCAACGTAGATGCTCAGCGGCGAGAAGAAGATGTTGCCGTCGCCGCCTGACAACTGGTTGTAAAGGCCGACTGCGAACCGGTTGCTGGCCGACGCCGCGCCGCGCGGGGTGGGATCATGCCCGGATTCCGTGGACGCCGCCGGCATCATAGATGGCGCTGACGGCCCGGGGAGGACCGCGCCAACGGGCGCGAAGCCCCGCGCCTCGAGTATCTCGGCGGATCCCGTGCTCACGCACGCCGGCGTCCCGCGCGGCGACTCTAGCAGGACGAGATCCTCCCCGCACTTGATCTCCTCCAAGGGGACGCCGGCCTCAAACTGGGCGTGCGGTGATGTCGCATGGGTGATCAGCGCGCCGGGAACCAGCGCGGCCAGCGCCGCCAAGAGTGCCACCGTGTGTGCCGGCCGCGGATTCACCGTCTTGCCTTCCGCCGCCACTATAAAAGAATGATCCGGCCAGAATTTTGCTGTCCCCTAAATCATTTCCACTAAAAGACATCGCGTTCCTCCCCCGCCTCTGCATCAGCCGCCACGGTCACCCCTCCCCGGCATCTTCCTTCCAAATACCCCCCCCCCCGCCGCGCGCGGGGCCGGATCCGACGGGCGCGGATCATGGCGCGGCGCGTTTAAGACCCGACGGCCGCGCGCGACCCGCCCGGGGGGATCCCGCCGGGAGGCCCGGGCGCCGGCCTTCCCCCCGCGTGCGCGCGGTCCCAGAGCGCCAGCGCGAGGTGCGCAACCGGGACCCACGTCGCCGCGAACCCCAGCGCCAGCACCATCCCCCACGCCGCCATGACGGCGTCCGGGATGCCCGCCCTGTACATGTCGCCGAGCAGCGCCCCGTACACGTACACCACCATGGCGACGGGGCTGGCCCACATGACGGCCTGGCTGGAGGCCGCGGCCGGCGCGCCGGCGGCCAGGTAGAACGCGGCCATGTTGGCAAGCGGCAGCCCCGCGTAGACGGCCAGCCTGCGCCGGCGCGTCCCGGCGGCCCCCCGCGGCGGCGCGCCGCCCGCGCGCGCCAGCCTGCGGATCCAGCCCCACGCGCGGCAGGAGCCGTACGCGACCGGGATCCAGAAGAGCGCGAGGAACGCGGCCAGGGCGGGCCACACCGACGCAAAGTATCCCTGGCCCAGCTGGATGTCGGGGGCGAGCCCGTATGCCGCAAGATGCACGTGGGCGTGGATCAGCGCCGTCAGCGGCACGATGTTGGCGAACCACCCCGGCACGCCGGCCCCCGCATCGGCCGGCCCACCAGAGTCCGCCAGCAGGATCGCCATGTTGGCAAGCGGGAGCGCCGCGTACAGGACCAGCCGGGGCATCATGCCGGGCCGGGCGGCGCGCATGGTCATGCGCCGCGTGCGTCCATGCCGTATTTAACGCGCGCCCGCGCGGGATCAGCGCCGGTGATCGCGCGCCCGCGGGACGTACCGCGGGGGTAAGCGCCGGGGCCGGCGCCGGGGCGGCATTCCGGGGGCGGGGGACGCGCCGGGGCGCGGGCGGCCCGGGTCGCGGATCCTCCTCCGCCACCCCGCCATGCCCCGCCGCGGCCCTTTTGCAATAAAAATACCGCCCCCGGGATCCTGTCCCGGCCGCGCGCGGGCCCGGGGAACCCCCCGGGTGCCTTGGCGCCATCAGGGCCATGTACCGGAGATCCGCGGAACGGGCATCCATTAAATAGAATGACGGCGGCCCGCCGCATATGGGTGCCAGGGACGGCCCGGATCCCAACTATGGGCTTGTCGTGCGGATCGGGCGCTGCCTGCTGGTGGGGCCGATGACCCGGACGAGGCTGGCCGGGACGTGCGGCATCAACTACTGCAGGTGCGTCCGCGCCCTTGCCTGGATGGAGGGGCGCAGGTACGTGGAGGTCGGCAGGCTGGTAAGGCTCACGCCGGACGGCGCCGCGCTGGCAAGGATGTTCGCCTAGCGGATCGCATAGTTCCAAGCCCGCGGGACGGCCCCGTCCGGGCGGTCGTCCGGGCGGTCGTCCCAGCGGTCATCCGGGCGGTCGTCTCGGCGGCGCGTCGGCAATGGCTACAAAGTTGATGATCTTGAACTCTGGATCCTCGTCCAAGAACTCGAACCATACCCTGTGGATCCCGCGCTCGAGCGCCTGGTGGTGCTCCACCGCGCGCTCTTTGTCCATCACCTGTATTACCGCCACGATGGAGGCCCTCGCATCGGGCCCGACCCAGCTGTAGAACGCCCTCGGGATCTCCAGGATGATGCCGCCCCTGCCCGCCGAGTCGATCTCTAGGATCAGTACGGAGTCCGACTCGTCGCGCTCCGCCCGCCCTACCAGCCCGTTTGTTATGACATAGCCTATCTCGTAGGCGTATCCCCCGTCCTCTATGTGCAGCGTGGAGTTGACTACCAGATCGTTCGTGCCGGTGAACCCCGCCTCCTCCCAGCCGAGCGCTGAAATGGATCCGGGGGACGCGCATGCCAGCCTAAAGTCCTGCCTTACGGCCAGAAGGTGGCCCGGATCCCAGCACCCGAGGTGCCTGTTCTCCGTCCCCGCCGATATCTGCTCGAGCAGGGTGGGCTCCGCGTCCGCCTGAATCCCGGGGAGGCAGGCCAGCAGGGCGCACGCGGCGGGCATCCATGCCGCGCGTAATACAGCCACATGGGGACTGCGTGTTACCATTGTAGGTTCTGGATAGATCTACATAATTGATCTGAAAGTGATCCATCTAGTGTTGTTTTACCACCGGCCGTATGCCTCGTTCTCTGCACGTAATCTGTACTGCTTCATTGTATATAACTATCACGTACTATAAGTACATACATCAGGTACATACATCAGG
>UYNY03000021.1:8481-17504 GCA_900620265.3 Nitrosopumilaceae archaeon
ATTGATCTGAAAGTGATCCATCTAGTGTTGTTTTACCACCGGCCGTATGCCTCGTTCTCTGCACGTAATCTGTACTGCTTCATTGTATATAACTATCACGTACTATAAGTACATACATCAGGTACATACATCAGGTACATACATCAGGTACATACATCAGGTACATACATCAGGTACATACACAGGTTCGTATCATAAACTTTGTGTGGCAGTTCCCCCGATCCACGCCTGGTCCGCGCCCAAAGGCATATGGATCCCCGGATCGGCGGGGCGGCGGCCGGGCCGGCCCAGGGGCGGCCGCCGGGGCCGGGGAGGACCATGGCGTCTCCCGGGCGAGATGATTCAGGGGCGGGACGGCCGCGGCCGAAACGAAACAGGGTTAAATTACAAGAGGATCCAGCACCTGCCATGAAATTGCGGTTCCTTGCGGGGTTGGCCACGGCCCTGGCCGCGGCGTCCGCGATCAGTTCGGGCGCGCCGGACGGGCCCGGCCACGACTGGCCCGGGCAGGTCACGGAAAGCACCGTCATCAAGGTGGTCGGCCCGCCGGACGAGGTGCAGAGGCTACTGAACATGACGTACATGGATCTGAGCCCGGAGGAGTTCGAGGACGTGAACAGGCAGCTCAACGAGCTGGGCATCCCGACCACAGAGCAGCTTGATGAGGACTTTGAGTACTGGACGCTCAGGCACATGAAGAAGGTGATGGGCGAGGATCTCGGGATCAATGCAACGTTGCTCGAGGCGCTTGGCAGCGTGGACGGGGACATGCAGGGAGTTGCCATGCAGGAGGGGGAGAGGAGGACGGCGGACGCCGGATGCCGGTGCCCGTCCTCGCAGGCCGGCCCGATCCTTGCAGCCGGATCCATGATGCCTGCCAGTCCCAGCTGGATCCGCCTTCCCCGTGTACCGATTTGATTGCGCCCTCCCGGGGGCCGGATCCGGGGCCCAGGATCCGCGTCATAGGCGGGGGCGGCCATCCGACCCCGATCTCCCCCCTCGGGAGGGCGCGGGAGTCCCCGGGTACGCCTCTGGCAGGCTCCCAAGATCCACGAGCGCCTCGCCGTGGCGCCCGAGCTGGACGGGGACGGCGGTCCACTCATAGAGGTTCATGTGCGGGAGGTCGGGGTTCATGCCGCGGATCTGCTCGTACGGGGCCGGGGCCTCCTCGTACCTGCCAAGGCCCGACAGTATGGCGGCCCTGTTGCCCGTGAACGTCTCACCGGGCCCGTTATAATACCACCCCCGTCATCCGTGGCCTGCAGGATGCGGCGAACTTTGCCCGCACGCCCGTATGAAAAAGGAGCGTCCCGAAACGCGGTGCGCCCGGCGCCGCGGATCGTGCGGCCCGTATGCCCCCGCAGCCAGCCATAAAACTCCATACGTACCCCCGCGGTGCGCTTTTTTCCGGGAGCCCCGCCGGGCATGCGGATTCCGCCGGACGGGGGCATGTTAAATACAGCAAGGGCGCACAAGGCGCATGATCACGCCCGCGGCCGGATCACTGGCGGCTCCGCCCATGCCGGCGGCAGCGGCCCCTGCGTGGCCCGGTGCAGGCGGCGCCCGGGACTTTACGGACGGGGCAGATCAGCGGCGCGCCGTTCCCGACGCGGATGCCGCCCCATACAACACCGCCGCGGACGCCAGGACCGAGAAGATGATCGATGGCCTCAAGCCAGACATAGGCATGCTGCCGGAATACGAGGGCACGGCGGAGTTTGGCTCCAAGGCAGGCAGGACGCTGGAAAGGCACGGAGGGATGCCCGGGGGATGACAGGGCACGCGCGCCGGCACGCGGGTACGGCATGATGCGCAGGCTGGCCCTGTACGCGGGCCTGCCGCTTGCCAACATGGCGATCCTGCTGGTGGACTTTGGCGGGCCGGCTGATGTGGAGGCCGGCCTGCCGGGGAGGCTCGCCAACATCGTGCCGCTGATGGCGCTGTTCTACGCCCACATGCAGCTTGCGGCGCACGGGCTCGCCGTCCCGGCCGACTACGGCCCCGGGTACCTCGCGTCGGTGTGGCCCGCCCTGGCCGCGTTCCTCGCGCTCTTCTGGATCCCGGTGGCGTACGGCTCCTGCCGCGCGTGGGGCCTGATCCGCAGGCTGGCGCGCGCGGGCGGCGCGCCGCCGTGGGGGGCAGCCGGGACGTGCCGGCGCAGGCTGGCCGTCTACGCGGGGCTGCCGCTTGCCAACATGGCCGCGTTCTACCTGGCCGCCGGCGCGCCGGCCGCGGCCGCCAGCCAGGCCGTCATGTGGGCCAGCCCCGTCGCCATGGTGGTGCTCGTGTTCGGGGTGCTGCTCGGCGACATATACAGGGCGGGCATCCCGGACGCCGTCATGGCGGCGTGGGGGCTGGCACTGGCGCTGGGTTTCGCGGCGACGTGGGTCCCGGCGGCCCACCTCGCGCTGGCGCTCTGGGACCGCGCGCGCCGGGGGCGGCGCCCGCGTCTTGGGCAGGAACCGGGCGGCTCCGGGGCGCCGTAACCCCCTACAGGGCCCGCGGCCGGGGCGGGATTATCCGTCCCGCCCGGTATTGGTTCCGGCGGGCCTTGCCACTAGGGCCCGTCGGCGCCCCTGGATCCGTTGCAAGTGCGTCCCGGCGGGCGGGCAGGTGGCTATACCAGCCGGTTGCCCGGGCCCACGTCCAGCGAGGCGATCCTTATCTCCCCCTCGGAGCGGGTGCACCTTGCGGTGTGGTATTTGGAGTATTCACGCACCATCTCCTTTGCCTCCTCCGGCAGCTTTTCAAACGGGAACCCGTACTTGCAGAGCGAGAAGAGGGTCGCGGGGGTAAAGTACTCGTTCTCGGCCCTAGAGAACGTGTTCCTGATGCGCCTCGGCGCCCCCGCCCCGCCGGGTTGCGCGGGCGCTGATCCGTCCATGAACCCCGCCCCGCTTGTCCCGATTATAAACCGTGGAGCGGGGGCGCCGGTCCCCGTGGTCTTTGGAGCCCGTCACACGGCCCCCGTTATAGCGGGACCCGTCCGTCCCGCGCATGCCGCCCCCCCCCCCGTCAACCATATAACCCAGTTCGACCCACACGGGGCGGCGGACATGAAGCGCAGGACATACTTGCTGATCGCGGCGGCCCCGGTCGGGGCATATCTCCTGATCGTGGCAGCCGGCGAGGCGTGCCTCCTGCTCACTGATCCCGGCCCGTGCCTGTGGCTCGCGCGGCTGAGATTCCAGGTCCAGTCGGACGTGATCTGGTCCGGGGGAGGGGTCGGAAACTGGTCGATGGGTGGTGCGGACGTCCCGTGACCCGCGCGTCGCTCCCGGCGGCGGGGGCTCACGGGCCCCGGACGGCCCCGGCACCCCCCGGAAGGGTATGGGCCGAGAGGGACACGCGCCGAAAAGGGATGCCAAGGAGGCGGGTCTAAAGGGGATTGGACGCCACACGACACGGTTTCTCCGCCTGTCATGCCGATCCGTACAGCCCCGGGGGATTTAAGGCTTGCCCGACACACGGGCCCGCGTACTGGAACATTCGAATCCACGCCGTTTTGCGGGACCCGCATCGTCCAGCATTCGAACCGTCGTTTTCGCGGACGGGGTTTCGAATGCTGCAAGGATTCGAACCGTATTTTGATCACGGGCGGGGGCGCATGTTATTAACGGCGTTGATCAGGGGTCATCCATGGCGACTGACAGGCGCGGCCGCGTCGAGGACCTGCCGGCGATGGTGGTAAGGCAGGCGCGCGCGGGATATTGCCTGGAGCAGGCGGCAAGGGATATCATCGGCGCGCCGTGCAGGATCCTAGAGTCGGACTTTGACATCGCGGCCGGCAGGATGAGCCTGGAGCTGGAGGTGCCGGGCGAGACAAGCACGTACCTCTCCGACGTGGAGCTCGAGGTGCGCGGCGGCGACATGACGCTGGTCGCCGGCAGGTGCGTCGAGATACTCGGATCGGCCGACGTGGAGGGGGCGATCGAGAGGGGGAGGCTCGTTGATCCCGGGGAGCTGGGCGTATGCCGCCCGGTTCTTGAGATCTACAGGTACGAGGACAGCGTCATCATGGAGATCAGGCTATCGTGCAGGATGGAGGACTTTGTGGGCATCGGGGCGGTGGAGGACGTGATGCGCAGGGCAGAGTTCGCGATGCTGAGGACGGGGGACGGCCCCGCGGGATCCGGCAGCTTTCAATAGGCGCCGGGGCCGCTACGCGGCCGGGTCCATCACGCGGCCCATGAACAAGTGTCCCCGTCTAGGCGGCATGTATCGCGAATATGAACAGGGAACCAGCCCCGAGGATCTGGAGTTCAGGAACCTTCAGCCGTCTCATCGGATGGCGCGTCGCCGGTCGCGGCGAGGGGCTCCACGTACACGCTGATGGTGATCTCGCGCGAGGACTCGTTGCCTGACGAGTCTGACGCCGTAAACGAGACCGTGGTGTTGCCTAGCTGGAACAGGGCCCCGGGGGCGTGCGAGGAGGAGACCGGGACATCACCGTCAACGAGGTCGAGCGCCGTTGGAAGCGAAAACTCGACGGCTGCAGAACCCCCGTCCCCTGCCTCGACCGGGGGCACCTCCGGGACGCCCGATATCATGGGCGGGGTGGCGTCCGTTATGGTGACGACCTGGTACGAGGTATGGTTGGAAGGTCCCGTGGCGGTCCACGTGACCGTGGTGGGACCGGGCGGGAACGCGCCGGGGGCGTCATTGCTCACGGTGTGGTTTGCCGGGAAGGCGGGCTGTCCTAACTCCACCGCGGTCAGCGGGCCCGTGGCCTCCGTCGTTATATCCGGCGGGGCGACGAACGTGGCGTTCAGGACGGGTTCGATGGCCGGCTCGTCCGCGGGATCGTCCGCCGGAACATCCGCCGGATCATCACCAAGATCACCGGCCGGGGCCGTCCCGGCGTCCGGGACGGAGCCGCCCGCGTGTCCTGCCTCCTGTTCGGATCCGGCCTCCGGTTCACCGGCCGCGGCCGCCGGCTCGTCCGCCGGGGCCTCTGCCGGGGCCTTTGGCTCCTCCCACGGGTCCAGCACCACGACTATGCGCGTCTTTGGCTGGGCCTCGTTGCCGGCCGCGTCCGCGCACGTATAGCGGAGCGCCTGCGGGCCGGGCGAGCGCGCGTCGATGGCGCCGTCAGAGTAGACGGTCCTCTCTGGATCGCGGTCGTCGGTGCACGTGGCGCCCGGGTCCTCGTAGGGGACGCCGTACGGGTGCTCCGAGGCGGGTCCAACGCGGATGGACGGGGGCGTGGTGTCGGGCGCGGTGTCGGGCGCCGCGGGATCCGGCATTGCAACGCCGATGGGGGGCGCCTCCTGGGCGGAGCCGTTCCCGGCGCCGGGCCACGCGGCGCCGGGGGGCGGGGCCAGCCAGGACAGCACTATCTTGGTCTGGGTCGGATCGTCCACGGTGAACGTGAACTTTTTGGAGGGTTCCGACACGCTGATATGGTCTGAGATCACATGGGTCGTGCCGGGGGCCACGTACCCGAGCGTGGCGGCCGTGTCGAGTATACCCAGCCCCACGTTGTTGAGTATCTTGAGCGAGTCGGCGTTGTTTGCAGTCTCCACATCATCAGGCTGGTTTCGATAGGAGCACCCGTCGCTGGTCCTGCCCTTCTCGTACATGCCGGAGGTGCACGCGGCGGGGCCCGTCCAGTCGGCCCCGAGCAGTAGGGCGGCCTTTGCCATAACGGGCGTCAGGTCGGGCCGGGCATCAAGCATCAGGGCGGCCGTCGCGGTCACGAACGGGGTTGAGAAACTAGTTCCCTCAAACGAGTCAAAAGTCTCACCCGTTGTGTACCTGAGCAGATCGAGTCCGAATCCGGGTGCGACCAGGTCGGGCTTTAGTATGTTGTCATCGGTGACGGGGCCCCTAGACGACTTCTTATACATTTTAAAGTCTGTCTTGCTATCGTCTATACCACCCACTCCGATCACGTTGTGGGCGCAGGCAGGATCGCGCACTGATCTATATTCGGGAGTATCAACCCCACCATCATCAACAAGGCCATGGTTTGAGACGGCCCCTACCAGAATCATGCCTTTGTCTACGGCTTCGTTCGCAATCAAGTTGAATGTGTTGTCATGGTCAGTGCAGTGACCTTCGCCGTTAAGACTCAGATTTGCGATGTCGGCTCCGTTATCAAAGGCCCAGTCAAGCGCATGTGCAAACGAAGCCATCTCATCAGTAACAGTTTCCGGATTGTCTATATTCTCTGGTCTAACAGGATCATCAAACACAAGGTCGAATAATTTCACACCGGGGGCAATTCCGTTGTTGCTAGTAAGCCCGGATGCGGCAATTATCTGTGCAGATCCTAGCCCGTGCGCATATGCTCCCAAATTATAATCATAAACACTACCAATGTCGTTGCAGCCATCTCTATAACAAAATTTACGCACTATCTGGTCATTCTTAAACGCCGTCGTGTGGTTTATGCCCTCGTCAATCACGGCAACCGTGACGCCACTGCCGTCAAGATCCATACCAATTGCGCCTCTTATATCGTCGGATTTGGCGTTGATCGTGGCCTTGAAGTCACCGCCCGCATGGACAATGCGCCTCTCCCCGTCACCCATCTTGTAGACTTCGTCATGCAGTGTGAAGCCGGGGATCTCCGCCACGGGGATCGACGCGGTCACAAACGAGAGGGAGCGGGCAGAAGCTATATCACGCGCTCCAAGGGACTTGAGCTTTTCCACCACGGCCACCTTGTTCTCGGCCGCCGTCTTGTCATGATCCCACCCGTCACCATTGTCCCGGGCAACGACTATGACGACGTTGTAATATCTAGAGCCGTCAAACACGCCGGGATCTCCGTCCGACGGCGGCTCCCGCATCAGATCTAGCACCTTTGCATGGAACCCGGGGTCAAACTTGTATTCTGCTCCCGTATTAGCTATGAATAGGTCGTCCCCTCCGGGAACCACATGGATGCCGCCTGCATTGTCATTGGTAGATCCCGTCAGCGGGGCGGCAAGCGCGATCCCGGGGATCAAAGCCATGATCACAATATACAGCCCCCGCATTCCTAGCGAGGGTTGGGTGCATCAATATATACCAAGCACAACGTTTTCGGCCTGCGGCGAGACAGTGCGCTACGTCCGGCTGTCGTCGTGCATCGAACGTCCGCCGGGAGATGGCCGCCCCGGAGGGCACGGGGCGGTTCGGTGTGTTCGTGGCATGCCCCTGATGTGGCACTAGAAGACGGGTGTGAACGCCTAGATCGTCCGGGCGCTAGGAGGGACGCAACGCATGGGTTCGCGGGGATCAGTACGGGTCACCTCAAAAAGACGGGGGCAAAGCTCGTATCATGGTCCGACACCCTGCCCATGAAGAGGATCGTGCCGGTGGAGTCGTGCAGTATGGCAAAGAAGAGGGGGGGAAGTCCACGGAAGTCGTTCTCCCTGTGGTTGATGTGCGCCTTCCAGGGGTGCACGCCGCCCTCCCAGCCGGTCTCCATGGCGCCCTTTTGGACCATGCTGCCAACGTGCACGCCGCCGCCGATTCCGGCAAGATCCGACGCCCCCGCGTCGAACACGTCCACCAGCCCGAGCTCGCGCAGCGGATCACGGAGATCCGCGCTGTAATTGGACCTGAACTTTGCCAGAACAAGGTTAAGATCACGGGCCAGGCCCACCTTTGACGACCACCCCAGTATCCCGCCGGCCGTGAGGGACTCCTCCAGTGCGCCCAGATCGGGGCGCACATAGCTGCCGTTCTCCGATACCGGTGTCCCGGCCGCCACGAGCATGGACAGCCCGCTGTCTCTGTACTGTAGCCAGGATACCTTGATCCCACTGTGCGGTACCTCGCCGCGCGTGACAAAGCAGGAGCACAGCTCGCCCATGTATTCTATCTTGTGGCCGCCGCCCTCCCGTGTATCGCCGAACCAATACTGCGTCGATCCGTCCCTAGGGAACCACCCCTGCCACTCCGCGTCAAAGTACACGGGGCTAGCCACCACGGAGGCCGCGCCCGCCGTCTTGCCGTAATCGACGATGTCGGTTATTGCTCCCCCCGTGGCATGGCCGGCCCACCGGTCCATCCTGCGCTCCAGATCCCGGGAGCCCGCGGCGGCCGTCCCGACGTGGGTGCCGTACATGCGCGCAACGTCCGCATAGCCCCCGTCCACCTCGAACCGGTCGTCAATCAGCATGGCGCTCCGCACGTTCATCTCGGCGTACGGGTTGCGGCGCTCGAGCATCAGGAGCAGGTCCGCGGCGGCGGCCCGGCGGTCCTCCACATCCAAGCCCATACCAAAGACATCCCTTATCTGCTCCCGGGTCTCGCCGCGGGCCCCCTCGTACAGCGCGGAGAACGCGAGGTACACGGCGATGGGCGAGAAGAAGACGTTCCCGCCGTCCCTTGCGAGCACCTTGTACAGTTCCACCCCGAACCTGTTACTCTCGGCCGCCATGTCAAGCACCGGATCCGTGATGCGCTGGCCGGGCCGCGCGGGGGGAGGGCCCCACTCCGTCACGATTCCCAGCTCCGGATCGGTGATGCGCGGGTATGGCCGCCGGAGATCCACAAGCGCGTCCCGGGACACCGGCTCGAACCCGCGCAACAGTAGCTTTTCGGCGGATTCCTTCCTCAGGCACACGAGGTCGCCCCGCGGCGACTCGAGCGGCAGGAGGCCGCCGGGACACCGCGCATCAGAGAGCAGCTCGCCCGACCCTGACCGGGCGTATGATGGAAACACCCCCTCTGCATAATCCGCCTCCGCCGCCATGATGCACAGTAGCGCGGCGGACAGCACGGACAGGATCAGCGCCCTCACGGGGCCGGATCCGGGATGCCGGGCATATACGCATTCCGCCGCGGGGCCGGCGGTCCCGGCCAGGGGACCTAGGCGCGCCGCCCGGATGGGGCGGGCCTATCGCGCCACGAGGCGCCACACGGCGCGCGGCCGACAGCAGCACCGCCACCGGAACCAGCATCACGGTTCCCCGTGCCGCCTCGTGCCGGGCACCCGGATGATGCCAGTACACCCCGGGTCCCCGTGGGATTTTACTGCGGGTTCGAGGCACGCGCCGCCGGCCCCGCACGTGCCCCTACCTGCC
>UYNY03000022.1 GCA_900620265.3 Nitrosopumilaceae archaeon
TTTTTTTCAAGCAGAAGACGGCATACGAGATTCGCCTTAGTCTCGTGGGCTCGGAGATGTGTATAAGAGACAGGTACGGGCGGGTCCCGTGGGAGGTATCTTGGGGCGTCCTGCGACTGGATTCCGGCACAAAATTGAGGCTGGATCATTCTTTTATACCCTCCATACTTGCCCTAGTCGTGGACATGCGGGTGGCACCCCCGGTGGCAGGTCTGGCGGCGCTGGCCGCGCTGGCCCCCGGGATGCTGTTCTCCCATGCCGCCTCGCCGCACGCCCAGTTCGAGTCCGGCGTGCCGCTGGAGCAGATCCGGTGCGGGGACGGCCTGGTCCTGCTCGGGTCGCCGCGCGGGACGCCTGCATGCGCGACGGCCGCCACCTCCGAGAGGCTCCAAGACAGGGGGTTTGCCCGGATACACGCGGTTGACATCACTGGTACGGATCCCGGCATCCGGCCGGCCGGGGTGCTGCCGGCCGAGGTAACGGATGCAGTATCTGCCAGCAACGCGTTCGCGACCTCCTTTTACAGGCAGGTGTCCGGCGATCACGAGAACGTCTTCTTCTCCCCGCTCGGCATATACGCCGCGTTCTCGGCCCTGTACGAGGGCGCGAGGGGCGAGACGGCGGCGCAGATGCGGGACGTCTTCGGGTTCGAGCCTGACCCGGAGAGGAGGCTCACCGGCATGGCGGGCCTGCTGGAATGGTTGAACCGCCCCGGCCGGCACGTCGAACTCGACGTGGCAAACTCGCTCTGGACGGCGGAGGACTTCCCGCCGCGCGAGTCGTACGTGTCGGTGGTGCGCGACGGGTACTCGGCCCACGTCGAGTCGCTGGATCTTGCGGCCGAGGGCGAGGGGAGGATAAACGGGTGGGCAGGGGATGCGACACGCGGCAGGATAAGCGACGTCGTCACCGCGGACGACCTCGCCGACGCGGTCACGGTCCTGGTGAACAGCGTGTACTTTAATGGCAACTGGTCGATCCCGTTCTACAGCGGCGAGACAAGGCCGGGGCCGTTCATAACGGAGGACGGGCAGGTGCTGCTCGCGGACCTGATGAGCGTGAAGGATGACTTTGGGTACGCCGAGTCCGGCGGCGCCCGGGTGCTGAAAATGCCGTTTGAGGGCGGCGGAACCTCGATGATGGTGGTACTCCCCGGCGACGGGATCAAAGAACTCGGCGAGTCCCTGACCCCCGGCATGATAAGGGAGTGGGACGGCATGCTGGAGACGAGAGAGGTCAGCGTAACACTCCCAAAGTTCACGCTGACATCGGGCTACGACCTGAGGGGGTACCTGGAGGAGGCCGGCATGCCGGACGTCTTTGACCCGGCTGCCGCGGATCTGTCCGGCATAGCCGATGCAGGCCCGCTAAACATCTATGTCACAAAGGCCGCGCATGACACGTTCCTCGACGTGCATGAAAAGGGCACGGAGGCGGCCGCGACCACCACGATCGTGTCATCTCTTGTTGGCCTGCCTGATCCCCCCGTGTACTTTGCCGCCGACCGCCCGTTCATCTTTGCGATCCTGGACGACGCGAGCGGCGCGATACTGTTCATGGGGCGGCTCTTGGTGCCGCCGGCGTTCGGGGACGTGAATCCCGACATCGACTATTATAATTTCATCGAGCCGCCCCCGCAGCTCTCCACCGCGAACAATACGGTCCTGGCGCACCCCGTGCCCGACTCTTACTCGGGGGAGAACGTGGCCGTGATCCCGCTCGGCGCGGCGTCCATGGACTGCAGCAGGACCGGCATATGCTTCGCCCCGCCCGAGACCACGATACAGCGGGGCGAGGCCCTCACGTGGTTCAACGCAGACGCCATCGACCACGTGCCCGGCCTCTACATAAACCTCGACTCCGACCGCGAGTTTGCGCATTTCGCGTATCTGGAACCGGGCGACTCGCACTCGCACGTCTTCGAGGAGCCCGGGAGGTATACGATGGTGTGCGGGCTGCACCCGTGGATGATAGGTGGGGTTGTTGTCGAGTAGGAGAATGGCCGGGCATCCGCCAATCCCGTCTGCACGCATAATTTTAACAATTGCACTGTCTGCGCTGTTTACAGGTACGGTGTTTGCCGACGATGCTGTAACTATTGGCGACGATGATGCTGTTCATCTCATACCTGACCCAAATGACAACAAGGTCGGTCCATTGGGAAACACCGGCGCCAGTGAAAAATTTGATCCCGGCTTATATGAAAAGGTGATCCAAATGATTGAAGACGGGCCTGATTCCAGCGCGATCGGAGTATATGACGGAGTAAGATATTATGATCTGATTCTTGTTGTGGCCAGAGATTATGAATCGGGCAAAGATCCTGATCTTGCAGCCTCTGTGAATAAAAAGGCACTGTCCGATCACCTTGAGTTTATCGGGGCAAGAAACATCACGGTTGCAGAGAGGCTCTCCTTCCTGACTGCGTCTATTCCCGTTTCTGATATACCGCGAATATCACTTTTAGATGAAGTGCATGCGCTTGGTGACGGCGAGCTTCCTGCTACGGTATATACAGACAGGGCCATGAAGACCGTACGTTCAACCGCTCAGGATATCACAGGCGCTGTGGGTAAACCCCTAAATGGCGACGGCGTGAGGCTGGCGATATTGGATGCGGAGATACTCCATGAATCCGCGTTTGGTGATAGCATTGCCGGAAAGTATGATTGTACCCGTGTCAACTGTCAACAAATTAGTGCAAACGTGATCCCCCAGTCTTTACGTTCAAGTACTCATGGAACGATAGTTGCCCAGGTAGCCGCATCCCAATTAAGCGTACATGGAGGCGTTGCACCCGGCGTTGATCTCTTAAACGTAATTATTCCACCAGGTGAGACATTACAACACAGGCATATTGCACATGGCCTTGATTGGTCGCTCAACAATGGAGCGGATGTCGTAAATCTTAGTGCAGGAATCCGTATAAAGTCGGCAGAATCCCAGTCAAAAATTAGTGCTATAACTGGTCACTTGATCATGAACGAGGCTGTTGATAAAGGCATGGTGGTTGTAGTTGCAGCTTCAAATGATGGTATCGGATATCTACAGTCTGAGCCGGACAAGAAAATTCCACTTCATTTAGACTATATGCGCATGACCATGCAAAGTGGAGCTCATAATGTAATAGCGGTCGGCAGCATAAATAACGACTTTGAACAGATTACAATCGCAAATTATTCAAGTAGGGGCCCGGTACTCAACACCAAGATTCTCAAACCAGATATCGTGGCCCCTGGTAACGTATACCTGTATGATTATAACAGGGGGACCGAGTCCAGTGTATATACGGGAACTAGTTATGCGACCCCGCAGGTAAGCGCAACCGCCGCTCTGATGTTGCAAGCGAGGCCCGATCTGACGCCGGTCCAGATAAAGGCGGCACTGCTCCTTGGGGCGTCATGGCACGGCCCCGTCCCGTGTTCGTCGACACAGTACGAGATGGATGACAGAAATGACGACTGCTCCAATAAAAAAAGGCCCAGAGAGCTTTCGTTTGCCAGCAGGCCCGAGTCCGTCAGGCTGCTGAACCATATGGGGCTCGGTGTGTTGGATACGGCAGCCACCCTCGAGTATGTCACATCGGACAGGACCCATGTCATACAGGGACACCTGAGCCCAAAGGACACGTCCAGGTACTATGCATTCAACGTCACAGATACGTCAAAGATCGTAAAGGTGATACTGTCCTGGAACGTACACCCCCATGGAAGCATCATCGATCAGGTACCGCGCGAAGATCCTGTGACCGGGCCCAACCTGAACTTTGTCATAGTCGACCCTGACGGGAACCCGGTTACGAGCGTGTCCGGCGGATCACTTTCCCAGACAAACGAGTTTGCGGTGTTCAAGCCCAAGGAGGTCGGCACCTATTCCATATCGGTAACAGACCCAAGCATGACAAACCTTCCAAAGCCGTTACAGGCGTTCGCTATTGCCAGCACGAACCCGATCGTCCCCATTAAATCTACCGCAACCCCCGCGGAGCTGGCCAATACGCCGCCCGTGGCCGATCCCCAGACCGTCCTGTTTGCCGCGGACACCGCGCGCGTGATACGGCTCACCGCGTCGGACGCCGACGGGGACGCCGTCACGTTCCACGTCTCCGACAAGCCCGCGCGCGGGACCGTGAGCACCGACGAGCTCATAAACGGCACCGTATCGCGCCTCGTCTACACGCCCGATCCCGGGAGCGCGCTCGCGGACGGGTTCACGGTTGTACCGCACGACGGCCGGGACGCGGGCGCCCCCGTCCGGATATCCCTGGAGCCCGAGTCGCTTCCGCCCAACACCGAGCCCTTCGGGATCGCCGCTGACGACCTGGCGGAGATGGACGTGCTCATAGTGGACTCGGACTACAAGCACGGCAGGTACGAGCAGGCCTTTGAGCGCAGCATATCCTCCGTGTCCGGCATCCAAGTGGGCTCGGAGAACATGGAGGGCGCCGAGATCACCATCCACACTCCCGGCGGGGACGTATTCAGGGTTGTTGCCACGGACGATACCCGCGACCTGCAGTTCAACCCCCCGATCGACGTGAGCTCCGTGACGCTGTCGGCTGCCGGCATAGTCGAGGAGGAGGTCTACAAGAAGGCGACCGGCAAGAGGGCAGGCGACGCCCGCGTCTTTGTGGGGTACAAGGCCGACGAGTCGTGCGTCCGCGAGTTCTCCGGGGGCGGCCCGCTCTCGTGCCCGGCCCGCTTCTCGCGCACGTTCACGGCCCATGCGGGCAGGCCGATACCCGACTTTACCGGGAGCCGCCCCCTCCCGGTGGCCATCGTGGTGACGGAGCAGGGCACCCTCAAGGATATCAGCGTGACCGTCGACATCTCGCACAGGGTCCCCTCCCAGCTGGAGATCTCCCTGACGCCGCCCGAAGGCGAGAGGATCGTCCTGCACAACCGCATCCCGGTCAGCGGCACCGGGATATCCGCCACGTATACCGTCGCCCACCCCGCGCTCCGCTCCCTGCTGGGCGAGTACGTCAAGGGGATATGGCTGGCCGAGGTGCACGACCGCGCCCGCGGCACGTCCGGCACGTTCAACTCGTGGGAGCTGGAGATCGAGTACGAGCCGCCCCACCCGCCCGAGATCCCCCCGAGCACGCCCCAGCGCGACATCGTGGCAGACGACTTTGGGTCGGACCTGCGCAAGTGGAAGGAGGAGGGCGGCACGAACTGGAGCGTGGGATCAAGGGCCACCCGGAACCTGGTGGAGCCGGGGCTCCCCAACGACCCCATACTAAAGGCGTCCTCGTGCAGGCAGGCGTGCACCATATCCCTCAAGGACGCGGTGGATCTGACGCCCTACTCGGACGCCGGCCTCTGGTTCTCGCGCAACGTGGACCCCGCGATCGGTTCCAACGGCTACCTGCGCGTGCAGGTATACGACGGCACCGGCTGGACGACGATCGCCGACTGGACCCACAACAGGGGCGACGACGGGAGGTGGCACAAGGAGTACTACAACCTGGCCGACTACCTGGACGTGGACGACTTTAACGTGCGGTTCG
>UYNY03000023.1 GCA_900620265.3 Nitrosopumilaceae archaeon
GCGCCCCATCCGGCGCGTGATCCCGCCGACTATGAACTCGGCCACCTCGTCCATCCCCGCCACGCCAGAGTCCTCCGTCCCGCCGGCGTCGACCAGCAGCACCCTGCCCCTGGTCCTCTGCCCCGAGTACTCGGGGGACGAGACGTCGTTTGCGACCACCATGTCGGCGCGCGCCTCTGTCAGCTTTTTACGCGCCGCCCCCTCGAGGTCCCCGCCCGCCCCCGCCTTGAACGCCACGATGAACGCGCCCCCGCTCATCCCCCTCACCCCGTCTATTATCTTGGGTGCGCGGCGCATCCTGACGCTGATCTCCCCCTCGGTGCTGGGCATCTTTGACCCTTGGGCGTCCGGCACATAGTCGGCGACGGCGGCCGCCATCACGATGATGTCGCTGCCGGGCGCCAGCCCCGCGACGGCGGCCGCCATCTCGGCCCCCGTCCTTGCAGGCACGACCTTGGCGCCCGCCGGCGGCTCCGCCGAGGCGGCCCCCCATACGAGCGTGACTGACGCGCCGGCCCGCAAGAGGCGCCCGGCGACCAGCGCCCCCGTGGTGCCCGTGCTCCGCGCGGAGACGAACCGGACCGGGTCGATGGGCTCCTCCGTCGCGCCCGCCGTCACGAGGGCGCGCATGCCGGCAAGCGGCCCGCCTGACACCTCCGCGATGATCCTTGAGAGCGCCTCCTCCGGCTCCGCCGCCCTGGCCTTGCCCTCTGCCATCTCCGGCCCGAGGAACCCGACCCTCCCGCGCAGGAACCCCACGTTCCTCGAAACGGCCGGGTTTTCGTACATGGACTCGTGCATCGCGGGGCAGACGAGCACCGGGATCCCGGAGCCGAGCGCCGTCGTGAGCACCGACGAGACGGCGGTATCGTCGATCCCGTTTGCGAGCTTGCCTATGGTGTTGGCGGTCGCCGGGTACGCGACCACCATGTCCGACATGCCGCGCTCTGCAAGGCGCACGTGCTCCAGCTCGCCTGTCAGCGACGTGACGACGGGGTTCCCGGTCGCCCACCGCAGGTACTCGGGGGTGACCAGCCGCGCGGCCGCCCCGCTCTCGACGCAGCGCACGTCCGCGCCGTGCCTTGCAAGCAGCCTCGCAAGCTCGATCGCCTTGTATGCCGCCACGCTGCCGGACACGCAGAGCACTATCCTCCTGCCGCGCAGCTCGTCCCCGCGCGACCCGGTGATGTCCCGGGACGGGTGCTCATCCAACGGTGTGCTCCCCCGCCGGGAACGCGCCCGACCTTACCTCCTCGGCGTACCTCGAGACGGCGCCCGCCGCGCGCGCCCCGAGGTCGTCATAGATCTTTGCAAACGGCGGCCTCATGTCCGGATACAGCCCGAGCATGTCGTGTATCACGAGCACCTGCCCGTCGCAGCCGGGGCCCGACCCTATCCCGATGGTCGGGATCCCGACCTCGCCCGTTATCCGGGCCGCCGCGGCGCCGGCCACCCTCTCGAGCACGATGCAGAACGCGCCGGCCTCCTCGATGCCGCGCGCCTGGCCTGCCAGCAGGTCGGCGTCCCCGGGGTCCGTCCCCCGCGCCGCGTACCCGCCGAACGCCGCCGACTGGGGCTGCACGCCGATGTGCCCCATCACCGGTATGCCCGCCGCGGTGATCGCCCTGATGGCCGCAAGGTCTGCCCCCTCGAGCTTTACGGCGCCGGCGCCCGCCCTGGCGAGCCTGCCGGCGTTGCGCACAGCATCCCGGACCGACGCCTGGTACGACATGAACGGCATGTCAGATACGACGAGGGCGCCTTTGCTGCCCCTTGCAACGGCGCCCGTGAAGATGCACATCTCGCCCATCGTGACGCCGAGCGTGTCGCGGCGCCCGAGCACCACCATGCCGGCGCTGTCCCCCACCAGCAGCACGTCGGCGCCGGCGCCGCCGCAGATCGACGCCGTGGGATAGTCATAGCTCGTGACGGCCACGATCTTCCTCGAGCCCTTCATCGCGGCGATCTCGGCCGCCCTAGGCATGCGCGGCCCTCCCCAGGTTCTCCCTCATCTGCGCGACGCTCTCTGCCAGGTTCGCCGCGTTGTCAAACCGCGAGAGGATCCCGAGCAGCCGGCCCCTCCCCATGCGCGACATGCCCTCGATCTCGCGCGCCAGCAGCCCGGCCGAGCGCACCACGTTGTCGACTATCGTGATGCTCGCCGTCCTGGCGGTCCTTGACAGCGGGTTGAGGTCCAGCGCGATGACGGTCTTGCCCGCGTCCCTGAGCGCCGCAGTCCTGTCGCCGTCCTCGAGCGGCACCAGCACCGCGTCGGCCGCCAGTATGCCGCGCCTGTCGGCCCACCCGCGGTCCGAGTCCGTCCCCGCAAGGCGCGAGCGCGAGGCGCGCTCCGTCCCCAGCACCCCGCTGGCCCCGTGCCTCCGCAGCGTGCGCGCCACGGCCCCGGCGCGCCCGCGCCCGCCGTAGAACAGGTTCACCTCGATGGGCGCGCCGGCGGCGCGCCCGATCCCGACCAGCTCGGCCGCGCAGAGCGCCGCGGCGTTCCCGTTCACGGAGACCACCGGGTGCGACGCGAGCAGGAGGGCGGCGGCCGCCGCCCGGCAGGCGCGCCTTGCGGCCCTGCCGGTCCTCTCCCCCAGCATATAGTCAAACGCCTCGCCCCTGCCGTGTGCAAGCAGCCCCTCGCGGGCGACCAGCCCGGCGTCAAACCCGTCGACCAGCCTCTGGCGGACGAGCAGCGAGGCGGCCCTCGGGTGCGAGGCCGGTATGGCATGCCTAGCCAACCATCCTCGCCCCCCCGCCGATCCCCGACGTGATGGTGGTGCCCGCGGCCCCCTCCAGCGCGTCAAGGACGCGCCGCTCCCCGCCCGGCTCTACCAGCGAGAACACCGTCTCGCCGAAGAGCGCCACGCCGCACGGCGCGCCCGCGCCCCGGATCCTGGCGGCCGCCTCCTCCATGCGCGGCGTGACGACCCCCGCGTGCCTTGCAAACTCGAGCGACATCTCCTGGAACCTGGCCGTGTCCGGGCTCTCGAGCATCTCTGAGACCATCCTTCCGCCCCGGCCGTTTATCCTGTCCATGCCGTCCCTCATGAACGAGCTGGTGCGCACGGGCGCGATGCACGATATTACGGCGATGTCGCCGGACCTGCGCGAGACGACCTCCCCGATGCCGGGCGCGCCGGGGCGCGTGCGCACCTCGAGCCCGCCGTGCAGCGCCGCTATCACGTCGCCGAGCCCGGTCCTGCACGCGATCTCGGCGCGGTGGGCCACCCTGGCCGCCCCCTCCCTGCCAAGGCCCGTGCCGAGCGCCGCGTCCAGCGCGAGGGACAGCGAGAGCGCGGCGGCCGCGCTGGCGCCAAGCCCGTATCCGGCCGGCACCCCCACCTCGTGGCATACCTCCGTCCTGCGCGGCCCCGCGATCCCCTCGAACTGGCGCAGCACGTGCTCTGAGACGGCGGTGCCGCCGGGGTCGTGTCCTGACGCGGTGATCACGTGGCCGGACCCGGCCGAGACGCGCACCCTGGTGGTGACCCCGACCGAGAGCGAGAACCCCGCCCCCGTCGAGCCCGCCCTGTCCGGGTCGTCCCCCGGGAACGCCTTGAAGAACCCGGTCACGTGGGCCGGGCAGAAGGCCGCCGCCTGCATCGATCCCGATTTAAACTTGGCACAAGATATAAGAATATGGCTTAAACTAGCTAAACCGGTATAAATTGGCTAAATTCGTCCGCCGCCTGCAGAGGATAGGGAGCAGCAGCCTCGTCTCCCTTCCAAAGGAGTGGGTCGACTCGAACGGGCTCGGGCGCGGCAGCCAGGTGGAGCTTGAGACGGGCCCCCACGGCGTCTCGATATCTGCCGGCGGGGCCCCGCCTGCAAAGGAGCTTGACGTCAGGTACCCCCTCCCCGCCGAGGAGAACATCGTCGCATACGTGACCGGCGCCTACCTGCTCGGGTATGACGTCATCCGGGTCAGCTCAAAGGCCGCCGTCCCGCCGGGCGACCGCGAGAAGATACGCGACTCGACCAGGTGGCTCGTCGGGATGGAGATAATGGAGGAGGCCGCCTCCAAGATATCGATGCAGTTCCTGCTCGATCCCACGGCGCTCGACCCGTCCCGGATACTGCGCAGGATGGGCTCGATAGCGCTCGGCATGTACGAGGACGTGGTACGCGGGCTGGGGCAGGACAGGTCCGGGCTGGCGACCGTGGCGGCGCGGGACGTCGAGGTCAACCGGCAGTACTTTCTGCTGGTGCGCCTGATACGGAGCGCCCTCGTGGACAGGCGCCTTGCGGGGTCGTTCCACCTCAACACGGACGTGCTGGACTATAGGATCGCGGCGCACCAGCTCGAGAACGCGGCCGACCACATCGTCGAGCTTGCAAGGTACATGGGCGGCTCGGGGCTCGCCCCGGCCGATGCGGCGCGCCTGCGCAGGGCCGCCTCGGGGTTCGGCGCCGCCGCCTCAAAGTCGGTCGAGGCGTTCGCGGCCGGTGACAGGCGCCTTGCCATCGAGGCAATATCCATGCACGGCAGGTTCGCCGCCGGGCTCGCGGCGCTCCGCGGCAGGGGGCAGATGCCCGTCGGCCTGCTGGATATGGTGCACATGTTCGAGAGGGCCACGAGGCCGTGGGCCGACATGGCGGACCTTGTCAGGCCGGCGTACGGCCCCTAGCGCGGCGCGTACGCCTGCATGGCGCAGATGGTCTTTGAGTCCATTATCCGGCCTGTCCGGATCATCGAGAGGATCCTCCCGGGCCTCATGCGCCGGACCGTGATCCTCTCGTCGGGATCGAGCCTCTGCCCCGACGCGCGCTCGACCCCCGACGCCAGGAAGCAGTGGATCACCTCGGTGTTGTACCCGATCGACGGGTAGAACGAGACGAGCCGGGTCATGCGGCGCGCCCGGTAGCCGGTCTCCTCCTCCAGCTCGCGGAACGCGCACGCCCTCGGGTCCTCGCCCCTCTCGAGCGTCCCGGCCGGTATCTCGAGGACGTCCCCCGCCGGGTACCTGTGCTGCCGCACCATGAGGATCCGGCCCTCCCCGTCGGGGGCCACCACGGCGGCGGCACCCGGGTGCTCGATGATCTCGCGCCTTGAGCGCCTGCCGTCCACGACCCCCTCGTATATCCCGAGCCCGAGCACCCTGCCTCGGTATACCCGCCTCGTCCTCCTCACGGGGCCGCCCCGTGCCCGGGGCCCATTTATCTGCTTGAGGTCGTATAGATCCCATCCATTAAATAAGATGACGACAGGGGACGGGGCATGGAATACCGCCTCCAGCTGGCAAAGCGGATGCTCTTCAACAAGAAGGGCAGCCTGATAGGGGCCATCCTGGCAGTCACCATCGGGATACTGGTGATCCACGTCAACTTTGTCATATTCCAGGGGCTCTATGACGCGTTCGTGCGGGACATCGGCAACTATAACACGGGCGACATACTGATAAGCGACAAGGAGGACTATATCGAAAAGTCAGACCTCTCGCTGGTCAACTGGCTCATCCGGATACCAGAGGTGGACGCGGCAACGCCGCGCCTGTCATCACAGGGCAAGGCGGAGGTCACCATCGGCGGCAGGATCATAGAAAAGACGCGCCTGCCCGTCGTCGGCGTCGACCCGTTCTGGGACGTGCAGGCGTCCGGCGTCCACGAGACCGTCTCTGACGGCCAGTACGTCTTTTCAAGGAACACGATGGTGCTCGGCTCGGCAGTCGCCGAGGACCTCGGCGGCGCCAAGGTCGGCGAGAGCGTAAAGCTCATCCTGACGGACAGGTGGGGCATCGAGCAGGAGAGGCGGTTCACGGTATCCGGGGTCGCAAGCTCGCCGGGCGGCCAGGGGTTCGACTTTTCCGCGGTGGTCCACATCGACACGCTGCGCGACATGCTGAGCAGGCAGGGCACGTCCGACTCGATAATGGTGCGCCTCAACGACCCGGCGGCCGCGGCCCCGGTGCGCGACTTTTTCATCCGGTCGTTCCCCAACGACGACTTTATCGCAGAGACCGTCGAGGAGGCCTCCGAGGAGTCGCTTGCCGGGTTCAGGTCCGGCATCGCCCTGATAAACCTGATCGGGTACTTTGGCATGATGTCCTCGGCGTTTGCCATCGTGACAATCCAGATGATGCTCGTCAACGGCAAGACGCGGGAGATAGGGGTGATGAGGTCCATAGGCGCCAAGAGGCGCGACATACTCATCGTGTTCATATTCCAGGGGATGATAATAGGGGCGATCGGCGCGGGAGCGGGCACGGCGGCGGGCCTCGGGTACACGTTCTATGCAAAGGAGACCCGCATGTCGTTCAACGACAGCCTCGAGCTCGAGGTGACCTACAACTGGGAGAAGATATCCCAGACGGCCCTGCTCTCGTTCGCGCTGACGATAGTGGCGTCGCTGTACCCGTCGTACAGGGCCACAAAGCTGCTCCCGGTGGAGGCGATGCGGACTGTCTAGGGTGCTAGAGGTCTCCGGCCTCACAAAGGTGTACGGCGAGGGCGAGAACGCGGTGCACGCGCTCTCCGGGGTGGACTTTGTCGTGGAAAAGGGCGAGATAGTGCTGATAGTGGGCAGCTCGGGGTCCGGCAAGTCGACGCTGCTGAACATGATAGGGCTGCTTGACAGGCCGACGGAGGGCAAGATACTGCTTGACGGCACCGACACCACCGTGCTCAGCGACGGCGGGATATCGTCGTTCCGCAACAAAAAGCTGGGGTTCATCTTCCAGTTCTCGAACCTGATAACCGACCTTACGATCCTCGAGAACGTGATGCTGCCGCTCCAGATAGGGGGCGGAGGGTCAGAAGAGTCCGCAAGGGATCTGCTCGAGGCCGTCGGCCTCACCGACCAGATGCACAAGCGGGCCAACAAGGTCTCCGGCGGCCAGGCCCAGCGCGCCGCGATAGCAAGGGGCCTGATAAACAGGCCCTCGATCGTGCTGGCAGACGAGCCTACGGGGAACCTTGACTCGGTGACGTCCGAGAAGATAGTCGAGCTGATAAAGTCGATGGCCCGCAAGCTGGGCCAGACGTTCGTCATCGTCACGCACGACAGGCAGCACTTTGGCGACGTGGACCGCATAATCACTATAAAGGACGGCAGGGCCGTGGAGGCCATGGAGGTGGCAGCATGAGGGCCCGCGGGATCGTGCTCGCGGCGCTGGCAGTCGCGCTTGCCGCGCCGCTGGCAGGCCAGGCCGACGCGCAGGCCCCCTCGTTCGCGCGGGACTTTGGCGACGTAAAGTTCCTCGAGGCCTACTTTGGGACGCTTGACAGCAAGATAGAGGTGGACGCGGGTGACAGCAACGTCCCGTTCACGGTGGTGTTCGCCAACGTCGGCACCCAGGACATAACGGGGATCAGCGGGCAGCTCTCGCTCCCGTTCGGGTTCTCCGGCACCGGCGGCCCCGGGGAGCCCATACAGGCGGCCAGCGGCTCCAACTCGCTGGCGGGCCAGACGTTCCACCTGACGTTCTTCGTGAACGTGGGCGAGGGGACCGAGATACGGCAGTACCCCGGCAGCGTAAAGGTCGACTATTCGAGGCTCCGCGAGTCCGGCGTGCGCACCTCGTTCGGCGAGTTCGCGTTCAAGGTGACCGGCAACAGCGTCATCAACACAAAGGCCGTCGACCCGTTCCTCACGTCGCTGAGGGCCAACGAGGTGACCATCGAGATAACCAACGACGGGACGGCCCCCATATCGGGGGTCGAGGTGCTGGCGGCCAACACGCAGGCCGACCTCGGCTCGATGGCGTCGCAGACTACCAACGTGCAGAACGTGGTCATCCTTGACACGAACTGGGACGCCGGGCACATCGAGCCGGGCACGTCGAGGCAGCTTGACGCGACCATCTACGTGCCGGCCTCCTTCGAGGGGGCGACGCTGCGGATACCGCTGGATATAACCTACTACAACCCGCACGGGGACAGGCAGGAGATATCAAAGGTGGTGGACTTTTTCGTAAAGGGCCTGGTGGATCTCCGGGTCTTCAACGTGGACGTCATCGAGCTGTCCGGCACGACGGTGCTAGTCGGCGAGGTGATCAACGAGGGGAACGTCAACGGGCTCTTCGGGTTCGTCACGGTGGAGGGGCGGGCCGGCTCGAACATCAGGACGGTCACGCAGTTCATCGACGAGATAGAGATAGACGCGCCAGTCCCCTTCAACGTGCCGCTCGAGTTTGACGGCGACCCGTCGTACGGCGAGCACGAGGTAAAGGTGACCGTCAGGTACAAGGACGGGATCCGCGACGAGATCTTCCTCGAGCACGACGCCACCGTCACGGTGCCGTCGCCGCCCGACGTGCAGGAGGAGAACCCGTACATGCTGCTGCTGCTCGCCGCCCCGGCCGCCGTCGCCGCGGTGGTGGTCGCAAAGCGCAGGCGCAGCTAGATGGAGGCGCACCGCCTCCTGACTGCGGCCGGCGGCGTCCTGCTGGTAGCCACGGTGGCCCTGAACGCCGGCGGCCACACGTACCCGGCGTATGCGGCGGGCGCCGCGATGCTCGGATCCCTCGGGGCGGGGCTCTTTATCTTCATGAAGGGGCGCGTCTAGCCATGCGGCGGTCCCAGGGGGTCCCCGGCGCTAAATAGCAGATTGTAAACCGTTTTATACACGGCCATGATGCCGCACCCCGTTGTAGCTTCGGCTGCGTTGGGGGATGCGGGGCCTACGGCCCCCCTCCGATTTTACAAACATCTTGAGGCCGCCCACGGCGAGCAGCTTTTTCTCGACGGCGGAATAGTATCCGGACCACCCCGAGCTGCCGGGGCCCTTCCGGAACCTCCGCCGTATGCAGTACGCCACGCAGTCGGCGACCTGCGTCATGTTGGTCCACCTCGAGTTCGTGAAGAGCGGGCTTGCGATGATGCGGCGCGATCCGGCCCCGGGCTCTAGGAGCGGGGCCAGCTTTTTGTGCAACCTCCAGTTCTTCCTGTTCGTCTCGCCGTCCACGACCATCATCGCGTGTACACCCTTGTCCGTCGACAGGTACTTGGCAAGGCGCTTTATGATAAACCCGTAGCCCAGCCGCTCGTTGTCCCCCGGGGGCCGCATCTCCCCCTTTCTGACAAGGGCCGCCATGATCACCAGCGGGGTGTCCGGATCGGAGATAAATCCAAAGACATCGTCCAGCAGGGCGCGGATCCTGTCGTCCGGCATGCCCTTGTAGGCCCCAGTGTGGTTTATGATGTCCTTTGCGTGGATCTCCGCGTCCGCGGGACTCCTGCCCGGAAAGTGCCTGCTCCTTATCTTGTCGATCTTGTCGTCCAGATAGGGCCGGCTGCGATCATCTACGACCGCGGCGGCCACCACATAGTCCTCCGGATCGGCGAACCCCGGGCTGCCGGACGTGTCACAGTACGCCATGTACATTGCCGGCTCCTGCCCGGGATGCTATTTATTGATAGCGTCAACCACGCCCCGGGCAGGCGCCGCCTGCGGCGGCCCCGAGCTGGCGCCGGTCCTCCGCGGGCAGCATGGCCACGACAATCCCGCCACGGGGCTGGGGCCCCGGCCGCCTCCCCCCGTTTCATGCCTAACCCGGCCGCGGCCCGGGACTAATCTTTTTAAGAGGTACTCCTGATGCCCTCCTTGCAACAGCTTCGGCTGTATCGGGGGATGCGGGGCCCCTCGGCCCCCCCTCCGGTCTAGGAAATACCGCCAGCCCATATTGCCTATATGTCCCGTCCACGGCGAAAAACTTTCCCTCCAGCGCTGAGAAATACCCCAACCAGCGCCTTGAGTCATTTGGGACGTTTTCCCGGAACTCTTTCCGTATGCAGTATCCCACACAGTCGGCAACCTGTATCATGTTCTTTGAACGTGAATCCGCAAAAAACAGCCTACCTGCGTCGTCTACGTACCTTCCTACCTCCGGATTATCCCTCAATATCCTAGCTATCTTGTTCTGCAGCTTGCCGTTCTCGCGGTTCATCTCGTTGTCAATTATTATCGTCATGTTCCCCGCCGATTCCCCTTTTGGAGCCGTCTTGTTCTTTCCGGCTAGATACAGACCAAGGCGCTCGAAAACCATCAAATAGCTCAGGTATTCTATATCGAACTTTTGCAGCACTGCTTTCTTTATGACCATGGATGAGATGTTAGTGATCGGCGTGCTAGGATCAGATATAAATCCAAATACATCGTCGAGCATCGAATAAACCCTATCTTCTGAGACGCCCTCGTAGACGCCCTCGTGGTTGACCATGTCTTTTACATGGATCTCCACATCCGCCGGTTTTTTATCCGGAAAATACCTTCTCTTTGTCTTGTCGATCCCTACGTCCACATAGTCGCTGTCCGCCTCGTTGATAACAGATGCGGTCAGCACGTAGTTCTCCGGATCGCGAAACTTTGGGTTGCCGGACGTGTCAAAATATGCCCCGAACACGGGGGGCGCCCCCGGCGGCAGTTATTTAAGGCGCGTCCTGATCGCCCATGATCGCCCCGGCAGCACGCCCCGCCCCCCCGTAGGATTATAAGCAGAAGCGCCCCCCGCCGCGGCATGGACGTCCCCAAGGAGGTGCGAGAGACGGTGCCCCCCTGGATGAAGGAGACCCTCCTCGGCGCGCCAGAGGGGTCCATCAGGCAGTACCGGGACGGCAACATGCACGTCCGCGAGTACGCCGACAGGTACTCCGTCCACTATGACAGGTTCGACCCCAGGTCGGCCCCCATACGGCACCTCCTCTTTGACGCGCAGGAGGTGGCAGCCGGCCTCGCATACGCGGCAGTGGCCGGCCTCGCGGCCGCGCGCGGCCCCGGCGGCCCGGGGCGCGCGCTGGCGGCCGCCGCGGCGGCCGGGTGCGCCGGGTACGCGGCCGCGCGGCGCCTCAAGGGGCGGCCCTAGTGCACACCATACGGACGCTGCTCGTCTTTGCGAGGCTGCTGCCGTCCGTGCTCGCGCTGCGCCGGGACCGCCGCATCTGGACCGGCAGGGCCAAGGCCGACCCGGAAAAGTTCCGCCGCAACGCGCGCCGCCTGCTTGACGCCCTGGTGTCGCTCGGCCCCGTCTACATAAAGCTCGGCCAGTGGCTCTCGTCGCGCGCCGACATACTGCCGCAGCCGTACCTCGAGGTGATGGCGCGCCTGCAGGACCAGGTCCCCCCGGCCCCGTTCGAGGAGGTGCGCCCGTCAATCGAGCGCGACCTCGGGCCCATAGAGTCGCGCTTTGACGAGTTTGACACAGAGTCGATATCGGGCGCCTCGCTCGGCCAGGTGTACAGGGGCGCCGTCGCCGGCCGGCAGGTCGTCGTAAAGGTGCGCCGCCCCGGCATCGAGGAGGCCGTCAGGCGGGACGTCGAGGTGCTCAAGAAGGTGCTCCCCGTCGCGCTCAGGTTCGTGGACCCGAACCTGCGCCACTCGGCCCGGGCGATGCTCGCCCAGTTCACGGAGACGATCCGCGAGGAGCTCGACTATACGGCCGAGGCGGGCAACCTGGCGAGGATCCGCGAGGCGGTCAGCGGCATGGGCATCGTGGTGGTCCCCGACGTGCTGCCGGGCCACTCGACGAGGAACGTGCTCACCATGGAGTACCTGCCCGGCACCAAGGTCACCGACGTGGCCGAGCTTGACAGGCGCGGCGTCGACCGTGAGAAGCTGGTCGTCGACCTGCACCGGGTCTTCTTTACGATGCTGCTGCGCCACTCGATATTCCACGCCGACCCCCACCCGGGCAACATATCCATCACCGACTCGGGGCGCCTCATCCTGTACGACTATGGGATGGTGGGCCGGATCGACCCCGAGACCCGCAAGAGGCTCATCAGGCTGTACCTGGCCCTGGTGGAGAAGGACCCGCCCCGCGTCGTGAACGCCATGGACGACCTCGGGATGCTCGTCCCCGGGTACGACCGGGACACGATGGAGAAGGCCATGGACATATCGGTCCGCGCGATGCACGGCAACAAGCCCGACGAGATGGAGGTGCAGGGGCTGATGGAGCTTGCAAACCGCACCATGAGCAGGTTCCCCTTCGTCCTGCCCAAGAACCTGGCCCTCTACATGAGGATGGCCACCATAATAGAGGGGATCTACAAGACGCACGGGGTCGAGTTCCGGTTCGTCCGGGTTCTGCGCGAGATACTCCGCGAGGAGGACCTGGTGACGGGCGCCTATGTAGAGGAGCTAAAGATCGCCGCGCGCTCGGCCGCCCGGTCCATCGACTCGCTGCTCCGCCTCGGGCCCGAGGTGCGCGCCGCCCTGGCCGCGCGGGAGAGGCGCCCGCGCCCGCCGGTCCTGCTTGCCGGCTCGATATTCGCCGCCGCCGTCTTTGCCGGGTCGTCGTTCATCTACCCGGCCAGCCCGCAGCTTGGGTGGACCGGCATGATAACGGCCGCCTGCATCATGGCGATATCGGCCGTACTCGGGCGCCGCTAGCCGACAGGTATCTGCCGCGCGTCGTCAGAGACGGGCAGCAGCAGGTCGAGCACCCCGTCGGCGTACCTTGCCGATCCTATCGCGTCCTCGTCAAGGCTGCCGCCCGGCGGCAGGCGCACCTCCTTGTCGAGCCTGGCCGGCCTCTGGGACGTGACGGCCCCCTCCGGCACGTCCCGCTCGGCACGCACGCGCAGGACCCTGCCGTGCAGGCTCAGCGAGATCCTCTCCCTCTCAAATCCCGGCATGTCGACCAGGACGCGGATCCCGCCCTCCTCCTCGATGACGTCGGCCGGCGGCATTACAAACTCGTAGAACTCCCTCGCGCGGCCCTCGATCCCCCTCGCGGCGTCCTCCAGGATCCCCATGCCGCGGGAGGCGGGAATTTTGGTTATAAACCTTGGCGGGTCCCGGGGGGCGCAGTCCGCCGGCCCGGGGATCTCTACCTTTTAATCGGCGCGGATCGCGGGCGCCCGCGTTGATAATAGCCGTCGAGGGCGCCGACAGGGCCGGCAAGATGACCCAGTCCCGGATGCTCGCAGGCGCCCTGCGCAGGCGCGGCCACGGGGCGCGGGTGGCGCACTTTCCGGACTATGCGACGCCGGTCGGCAGGGAGATAGCAAGGTGGCTGCGCTCGAGGCGGGAGCGGGACCCGCGCCTGGTGCACTGCCTGCTGGCCGCCAACCGGCTCGAGAGGATCCAGATGCTGCGCGGCCACTCCGGCGTGCTGGTGCTGGACAGGTACTACCACTCGAACGTGGCGTACGGGATGGCCAACGGCCTCGGGAGGCGCTGGCTCGAGGCGCTCGACTCGCAGCTGCCGCGCGCCGACCTCGTGATACTGCTGGACATAGATCCGGCCGAGTCTATGAGGAGGCGCGGCGGGCGCCGCGACAGGTTCGAGAGCGACGCGCGGTTCCTGGGCCGCGTCTGCAGGGCGTACCGGCGCCTTGCCAGGGACGGGCGCTGGCGCGTCATCGACGCATCGCGGGACCCGGCCGACGTCCACGCCGACGTGCTGGCCGCCGCGCTCCGGAGGCTCTGATGGCCTACACGGATATCATGGACCCGATACACGGGTTCATCCGGCTCGACGAGTGCGAGAGGGAGGTGGCCGACTCGGGGACCTTCCAGAGGCTCCGCCGGATACGGCAGCTCTCGGGCGCCCACTTTGTGTATCCGGCCGCCCAGCACACCAGGTTCGAGCACTCGCTGGGGGTGATGCACATAGCGGGGCTGGCCGGCTCCGCGCTCGCCGCCTCGGGGGACGTCCCGGCCGGCGCAACCAGGGTGCTCCGCCTCGCCGGGCTCCTGCACGACGTGGCCCACGGCCCCTTCTCCCACCTCTTCGAGGAGGTCGAGGGGGGCGCCTCCCACGAGGAGGCCGGCAGGCAGGTGATCACGAGATCCGAGATCGGGGAGATCCTCTCAAGGCACGGGGTGGCGGCCAGGCAGGTGGCCGACGTGGCGTTCGGCAGGTCCGGAAAGGGCCACCTCAACGAGGTGATCTCCGGGGCGCTCAGCGCCGACATGATGGACTATCTGCTGCGCGACGGCTACTTTACGGGGGCCGAGCACGCCCGCATAGACCACCGCCGGATAACGGGGTCGCTCCGGGTCCGGAGGGGGCGGCTTGCGCTCGAGAGGTCGGCCCTCCGCTCGTTCGAGTCGATGGTGATATCAAGGTACCAGATGTTCCGCGCCGTCTACTTTCACAAGACGGTGCGCGCGGCAAACGTGGTGCTCGCCGACGCGCTCAGGGACGCGGCGCAGGAGCTGGGCCCGCTCGGCCGGTCCACCGACGAGTACGTGCTCTCGATGATCGAGTCGTCCGACTCGCCGTCCCTTGCGCGCGCAAGGCGCCTCGTGGCGTCCTACCAGGCGCGCCGCCTCCCAAAGTGCGTCCTCGACGTGGCGCTGCGGAAGGAGCCGCCGGGCGCGGCCCGCCTCCGCTCCAGGATCGCCGGGGAGGCCGGCGTCGACGAGGGGTCCGTCTTCGTGGACAGCACCGCCACGCCGTCCATCTCGCTGGCCCCCTCCAAGGACGTGCAGAGGACGCTGCTGCTCTCGTCGGGCAGGTCCGCCGAGGAGGTGCCCCTCTCAGAGATACCGCTCGTCTCGGCGATCGCCGGCTATATGAACATCCTACGCGTCTACTCCGAGCCGTCCTGCAGAAAAAAGGTTGAAATTGCCGCGCAAGGGGTGGCGGGCGGTCTGAGATGAAGCGGGTCGTCATAAAGCTCTCCGGCAGGGCGTTCGCGGAGGACGGCCCCGGCCTCGCAAGGTACGCGGCCGCCCTCCGGGGGATAAGGTCGCGCCAGCCGGTCGTGGTCGCCGGCGGCGGCAGGATAGCAAGGCACTATATCGAGCAGGCCCGCGCGGCGGGGGCCGACGAGGCCACGCTCGACGAGATCGGGATCGACGTCTCGCGGCTCAACGCGCGGCTGCTCATCCACGTGCTCGGGACGAGGGCCTACCCGTACCCCCCCGCGACGCTCCGCGAGGCGCTCGAGGCGGCCGACACGGGGCGGATCGTGGTGGCCGGCGGGCTGCACCCGGGGCAGAGCACCAACGGGACGGCCGCGCTCATCGCAGAAAAGGTGGGCGCCTCGCTCTTTGTCAACGCCACCGACGTGGACGGCGTCTACGACAGGGACCCCAACAGGTTCAAGGGGGCAAGGAGGCTGCGCAGCATCGGCGTGGCGGATCTGCGCAAAAAGCTGTCCTCGGAGGAGACCATAGCCGGCGGGTACGACCTGATGGACATCGTGGCGCTAAAGACCATCGAGCGCTCGCGGATGCCCACCCGGATAATAAAGTCCACCCCCTCCAACGTGGCCAGGGCCGCCGGGGGCGCCGCGCTGGGGACCGCCGTCATTCCGGGCCGCTGACCACGGGCCTCGTCTCCGTCCAGATCTGTATGCTGCCGCCCCCGTACCTCTCCATCCCCGCCGCCGTCAGCTTGGCTAGTATCGCGTCCGCCTCCTCCCTGGTGCCGGCCCTCGACTGGGCCTTTGTGTGCCCGTCGGCGTCGGTGATTATCGCGACGTGCCCGTCGGCCGACTCGACCACGGCGGCAAACTCCTCCTCGCCGACCGGCTCGAACGAGCCGCCGGACTTTTTCGTGGTCAGCGTTATCATGCCGAACCCGGCCGCCTCGAACATCTTCATCTGCGAGGCAGAGGCCCTCCTGCGCCCCTCCCTGACGGCCTCAAAGTACTGCACGCGGGCCCCGCGCGCCAATGGTATAATAACCATCTGCGCCCCGGGCCCCACTGATGAACCCAAAGATACTGGTGGCCGCCGCCGTCGCGGCCATGGCCGGGATGGTGGCGCTCGTGACGTCCATCCCGTCCGGCCAGGACGCCGGCGCGCCGGCCTTTGAGGACATCACGATATCGCTGGCAGGGGTCGAGGTCGAGAGGCTCAGCGAGCGGGCCGCCACCATATCGGTCTCGTTTGAGATCAGCAACCCCAACCCGGGGGCCGTCCGGGTCCAGGTGCTCGACTACCAGCTGTACGAGACGGGGGTCGGGGGCGCCCAGCTGGGCGGCGGCCAGATAGGGAGCAGGCCCGGCGGGCTGGTCGAGTTCGGGTCCGACTATTACACGCTGCTCGGGGGCGGCACTCTCTCCCTCTCCGACGAGCTGGTGCTGAGGAACACCGGCGACGTGCCGGACCTCTGGGAGCGCCTTGCCGGCGACCCGTCCTGGAGGGTGACGGGGGACGTCTTTTGGAACCTCAGCTCGGTGACCATCGGGCAGGAGAACGAGCTCCACTTTGAGTTTGACGGCTAGATCGTGCGTGGTTTGGTATCATGATATCCCAACATGGTGATACTTTGCAGAAAATCCGGCCGTATCACCAAAGTTATAATAGCGCCCGGCGCGCCGGGGTTCCCATGGCAGAAGCTAGCATGGCAGCTTTCGGTTCGGCTGCGGGCGTCGCGGTGGCGCTCGCGGTGGTGTGCTTTGCCCTCCGAGGCAAGGGTCACCCCGAGCCGGTAGAGTAGGCCCAGTATCTTATTCCCCGACCCCGAGCATCCTGGCTATGGATGCCTGTTTTCCGTGCCGCCTGTTCGTGTAACAGCGCCCGTAATACTGGCACCCTTGGCACTCGGACGACGGCTCGATGATCGGGGTCCTCTTCTTGTCCAGCATCTCGGAGAGGACCTTTGAGCGCCGCACCAGCTCCTCGAACATCGAGGAGTCCCTTGCAAGCGAGAACGCCGACTCGCCGCCCCCCCCCATGTATATGACCACGCCCTCCTGCTTGCCGTATATCCAGAGGCAGGCGTTCAGGTACAGGATGTCGGCGGCCGGCGGGTTCTCCGGCATCTCGTCGGCGTGCCGGAATATCATCACGATATCGTCGGAGATCATGTCGGCGCGGCCCCTCAGCCTCGAGTCGCCCGTCTCGTACTCTGCCGGCTCGCCGCCGTGCCCGAGGCGGCGCAGCAGCCCCGGCACCATCTCCCCGAACCCGGCCGCCTCCTGCTCCACCGGGTCGGTCCTGTCATAGTACGAGCGGCGCAGGCAGCGGGCCGCCTCGTGCACGTGGATGGTCGAGTGGTCCGACGCGTCGACATCCTCGGCCAGCTCCCTGCCGACGGCGCCGGCCGCGGTCCTGATCACGCTCCGATAGTCGCGGTCCCCCATCATGGCGGGGGGCGGCGGATCCGGCGGCAATATTAGGCTAATTCAGCCTAGAGTCAAGGTAGGCCGCGATCCTGCCCGAGAACGCCAGGGCCGCAAAGTGGACGGCAAACCCCGGCACCGCGGCAAGCAGGACGTTCCCCGTCGCGGCGTGTATGGCAAGAAAGGCGGCAAGCGAGGGGAACGCCAGGACGGCGGCCATGGCCAGGCTGGTCCTGTTGGTGGTGATGCCCGGCGCCCCGCCTATCATGGCTCCAGCACGAGCTTCTTCATGGTGTCGGGGGCCGGTATCCCCTGCTCGACGGCGTACGCGACGGCGGCAATGTTGCGCGCCTCGTAGGCGGTCAGCTTTGTTATCGCGACGGTCGTCACCAGGTTGAGCATCTTGGTAAAGGCCCTCCTTGACGCCGCGTACATTGCCGCCTCGAAGGACCTCTCAAAGCCGGCCACCAGGTCAAGGTCGTCCCCCGACTCGGGGACCATCGGGCCGTACCTCGTCGAGGATACCTCGGCGAGCGCCTCCCGGACGCCGCCGGCCGCTATCATCCTGTCCAGCAGGGCCCCCCCGGGGGCCTTTACCACCAGGCCGCGCACCTGCTCCTCGTCAAGCCCCCAGAGCTTGGAGCGGACCACGGCCATCATGTTGTAAAAGTCAACGTCCATCGAGGCAAGCTTTGCCGCGTCGGACCCGGTCGACCGGACTGCCTTTGCGACGCGGGTGTACAGCACCCTGTCAAGGTGCGCGTCAAAGACCTGCACGTTGCCGCCCTCGCCGTACAGGGCGGCGGCCTTTGAGACCTCGGCGCCAAACTCGGCCTGGGACAGGGACGAGACTGCCTCCTCGAGGCTGCCGGCGGCCATCGCCCTGGCCGCCACGTCCCGCCTGCCGGCCAGCTCCTCTGCGCGCAGGTTGACGCGCCGCTCGATCTCGGCCTGGTCCCTTCCGAGCGCCTTGCCGCGGAGTATCTGCTTTAGGTTGGTTACGGCGAACCTCATATAGTAGGCCTCGAGCAGCCCCGCCCCGCCGGCCGTCTTTGCGATGTTGTGGTGGGTCTCTGCCAGGCGGCCCCTTATCGCCGACTCGATGCCGTCCGACGTGTACGGCTTTTGGAGGTCCGAGAGGGCCCCCGAGTAGTCGGTGTTCCGGATCCGGGTCACCAGCTCGTCAAGGTCGCGCGACTCTGCCAGGGTCTGCATCCGGGCGCGGCCCAGCAGCTTGCCCCTCTTGCTGTACGACTTTACGGACGCAAAGACTATCCCCGATGCCACTGCGCGCCGGGCCCCCCGGAGCCGATTTTAATGTTTGTCGGCGCCCGAGGCCCGGTCCACGATGGCAGCCGCCGCCTCCCTCTGCCCCCTCGTCATCCCCGAGACGCCCCTGATGAGCTCGCCGTAGGGCGCCAGGATATCCGAGGCCGACCTTGCAGGGTCGAGCGGCAGCAGGTCGTCGATGCCGCCGGAGCAGAACGCCCTCACATGGCACTCGAGGATCATCCTGGCCAGCGACGGGCAGGGGCCTGCCAGCGCGGCGAGGGCCGCGGCGTGGGGCCCCGCCCCCTCCTCCCCGGCCTGGAACGCGGCGAGCAGGGACGCGACGTCCGTGCCCGGGACGGCCATGGCAGATATCATGCCCCTCCCGGTGAGGCGGTAGTACGGGACCCCCTTCTCCTGCATCGCCCTGGGGCCCCGCGTGAGGGGGAGCCTCCCCTCCTCCCCGGCAAGCCCGAGCGGCAGCATCACCTCCTCCATGTCCCGGAAGACCCCCGAGTAGACGTTCTTCCAGCGGCCCCCGTCGCCTGCTATCCTCCTTGCCATGCCCGTGCGGGTCCTCTCGCCGGGGCCCGCCCTGCCTGCCAGCGTGGCCAGTATCAGGCGCTGCCTGGCGGCCTCGGCGGTGAGCGAGTCCCCGGTCTTGTACGTATCGAATATGGCCAGCCGGGCCGTGCCTGCCTCCATGACCTTGTCCTCCATTTCTGTGATACTATCTGTGGATGGCCCACATATAACAATTTACACTGTAATCCCTGTAAACGTCTACAATCCTTAATAACCCCCCGTCGGGGGGGAGGGTGATGAAATCCAAGAACCCCAAGTATGCTCTCATACTTGCGGTCGCAGTGTCAGTCACGGCGGCTGGGGCGTTGTCTCAGGCATACGCACAGACCGTCAACGACGGCATGGACGGATATGTAAAGGGGACCAGTGGAATCTACACTGCAAACCCCAACGAGTGCTGGTACGACGACGGCGAAGGCGGCATGCTGCCATGCAAGGTCGATACCGGTGACATGGCATGGATGCTGATGGCAACATCAATGGTCCTGTTCATGACGCCCGGTGTCGCGTTCTTCTATGGCGGCCTTGCCAGGTCCAAGAACGTGGTCAACGTGCTCGGCATGACCCTGATGGTTATGGGCCTCATGTCGGTACAGTGGATCCTGTGGGGCTACTCGCTGGCTTTCAGTCCGAACGCCAACGAGGGCGCCAACATGTTCATGGGCAGCCTTGACTACGCCGGCTTCAACATGGTCTCGCCGTACGCGCCACTGGGTGCTCCAAGCCCGTGCGCGGACACGTGGGCCGGGGCGTACCAGATGAACGCGATGGTCGAGGGCGACGTGTGCAGTGACACGTGGCCTGGTACCGTGCCTCATCAGCTGTTCGCGATGTTCCAAGGAACGTTCGCGATCATCACGCCCGCACTCATCATCGGCGGACTGGTCGACAGGATCAAGTTCAGCGCGATCGTCATATTCGTCCTCCTGTGGGGCACCTTCGTGTATGACCCGGTGGCACACTGGGTCTGGGGAGGCGGCATCATCGGCAACCTGGACCTAGATCCAAACCTGTCGCCGAGCTATGCCCTTGACTTCGCAGGCGGTACTGTGGTACACATCACCTCTGGATTCGCCGCATTGGCAGGAGCCCTAGTCCTTGGCAGACGCCTCGGATACGGCAAGGTGCCGATGGAGCCGCACAACATACCGTTCGTGGTACTCGGTGCATCGATACTATGGTTCGGCTGGTTCGGCTTCAACGCGGGGAGCGAGGTACAGGTGGATGGCATCACCGTGAGCGCGTGGACCGTTACGAACACCGCTACCGGCATGGCCGTCGTCACTTGGGTCCTTATGTCATGGGCACATACGGGAAAGCCAAGCGTCGTCGGGGCCGCGTCGGGTGCTGTGGCCGGGCTGGTGGCTATAACGCCGGCGTCCGGCTGGGTCGGTCCTATGGCCTCGATCATAATCGGCATTGCCGCTGGGACGATCTGCTATGCTTCCATAGCATTCAAGAACGCCCGCAAGTGGGATGACGCCCTGGATGTGTGGGGAGTACACGGAATGGGCGGCCTCACCGGCGCAATCCTGACTGGAACCCTTGCAAGCCCGCACATCTGGGATACCGGCGACGGTATCGGTGCGTGGACCGGCACGGCGGAAGGGATGGAGCAGCAGGCAATCAGCATCGTGGCGGCGGCAATGTCAATTGCCTATGCATTCGGTGTCACGATTGTGATATTCAAGGTGATGGACGTCGTCTGGCCTGGCGGGATCAGGGTCACTCCAAAGGAGGAGGAGATCGGAATCGATCTTGCCCAGCACGGTGAGAGAGCATACGTCAACGAGTAGAAAAGATCGCATGTCTTTTCTTTTTACATCCGGGCGGGGGAGCCTGCGCCCATCCGTCTGCGCGTAGGTTAATACGTGCGCCCCCCGCCCCCCGGCGCCGTGCTCGTGCAGGCTGACGACCTGGGTGGGATGCCCGACGCCGTCCTGGTGGACGCCCGCCCGTACGGCGCCTATTCAAAGTCCCACATACCGGGCGCCGTCAACCTGGACCTCTTTGCGTTCCACTGGGCCGACACCACCCCCTCCGGCATGGAGGCGCTCGCCGCCCAGGCGGCAAGGTACCTCTCGTTCGCGGGCGTCTCGGCAGGCAGGGACGTCGTATTCTACGACGACGTCTCTGGGATGCTCGCCGCGCGCGGCCTCTGGCTCTGCAGGTACCTCTCGCACAAGAGGTCGTACATGCTGGACGGCGGCATGAAGAAGTGGCTGGCGGGCGGCCGGGACGCCGAGCAGGGGACCCGCGCCGCCGAGCCCGGCTCGCTGGACCCCCGGCCCGACATGTCCGTGATAGCGGGGTTCGGGGAGATCCGGGACCGGATGGGAAAGATCCGCCTGGTGGACGCGCGGGCGCCCCCCGAGTACGACGGGACGGTGGCGCGTGCCGCGAGCGCCGGCCACATCCCGGGGGCCGTGAACATTGACTGGGTGCGGAACGTCGGGGAGGACGGCGCCTTTCGGGATCCCGGCGAGCTGCGCGCGATCTACGGGGAGGGCGATGCCGTCACGTACTGCCACGGCGGGTACCGCGCCGCCAACGCCTTTGTCGCGATGAGCCTGGCCGGGTCAAAGCCGCGCCTGTACCCGGGGTCGTGGGGCGAGTGGGGCAACCTCGGGCTGCCCGCGTCTAGGGGCTGATAACTGACAGCGAAAAGACGGCGAACGCCAGCATGACGATCCCCGGCACCGCCGTTATCAGGGCCTCCCTAGACATCCCGCCTCCACGCGTACCTGTTGTAGACGGTCTCGGGGACCAGCTGCCTGAACGGGGCGGCCCCGCCCGCGTACCACTTTGTAAAGAACTCGTACAGGTGCAGCCTCAGCGACTGGATGTAGACTATGAGCCCCTCTATCATCATGATCCCTATCTGCCCGCCGACCACCAGGGCAAGCGCCCCGGGCGACTCGAGGCCGCCCATCGACCTGTAGGCGCTGTTGACCGTCAGCAGCAGCGCCGCGTGCACGAGCAGCATGATCCCAATCCGGGCGTAGCTGATCGTATGCGCCAGGCACTCTATCACCTTGCCGAGCAGCACCTCCATCACCACGCTGATGGCGTCCCCGCCGGCGTCCGGGTGCCTCTTGTTGTGCAGGATGCCCCCGATTATCATCATTACCATCGAGACGATGACTGCCACGACGGCGATCCTCACCACCACCCAGACGACGGCCCACTCGCCGAGGACCGCCGTGACCCAGGGGACCGGCTCGGCGTGGGCCCTCGAGTACATGTTGGTCACGTCGTACCCGGAGCCGATGGCCGCCAGCATCACCCCGATGACCCCGAGCCACATGACCAGGTTGGGGATCGCCTCAAAGAACATCTCGATCCGCTCGCCGGCCCTCCAGCAGTTCCTGATGCGCAGCACGAACGCCCACGCCAGGTGGATGATCCCGAGGAATATGGAGACCTTTAGGATCAGTATGACCTGCTCGAACGTGAGCTCGGCGACCTTGATGGCCCCGACCATCCACAGCACGGGGTGCAGCACCCCGCCCTCCTGGAGCAGCGCCTCGAACCCGGCGAACTTGTAGAGGGCGAACCCGAACACCTCGCCCTGGAAGAAGCCGGCAAGGGCCCCGGCCCCCCCGGACATTGCCAGCAGCATGCCCCACCTTGCAAGCGACCCCTGCCCCTTCATCTTGAAGAGCAGCCCGAGCGCCATCAGGAGCAGCCCGTGGCCTACGTCGGCGAACATGATCCCGTAGAACACGGGCCACATCAGGGATATCATCCAGGTGGGGTCGTACTCGCCCCTCTTCGGGATCCCCTGGTTCTGGGTTATCACCTCGTAGGTCCTCACCCACCTCGGGTTGTCAAGGTGGACGGGCGCGTCCTCGCCGGCCTCCTCCGTCACGACGGTCCAGCCGCCGGCCGCGTCCCTGAACTTCTTCTCCATCTTCTTTGGTATGTACCCCTGGATCAGCGCAAAGTTCCTCGTGCCGCCCGGCTTGCGGAGCGCCTCGAGCACCTCCTTTGAGACGAGCGCGTTCTCGTGCATCGCCAGCAGCGCCGCGCGCGACTTTTTTGCGGCGCGGGCGACCTCCTTGCCGACCGTCTTTATCTTCTCCGCAAGCTCGGCGGCCCTCGCCTCGGCCTCCTTGAACGCCCTGCCGGGCACCTGCGGGAGCCCCTCGGGGACGGCAAACGGCGCGTACCCGAGCGCCCTCATGGCGCCAAGCACCCTCGCAGAGTCCTCCGCGTCGCAGACCACCACGGCCGCGCGCCTCTCCTTTGAGCCGGTCTCCATCCCGATGACGGCCGCGCCCTCGAGCGCCCTTGACGCCTCGTCCCAGTCCTTGGCGTCGACGACAAAGAGCGCCGTAAAGAACCTCCTGCCGCGCCCGAGCATGCCGACGTCCACGTCAAGGCCTGACGCGGCGCGGAGCACGTCGGCCGCCGCCTCGTACTCTGCAAGCGACTTTGCGGCGGCCGCCTTTTCCGCCATGAGGCGCTCGGCCTCCTCGACCGGCGCGGCGCCCTCCTCGAGGTCCCGGACCATCCCCTCTATCTCGGAGACCTCGTACTTGCGCCTCTTGATGACCGTCCCCTTGAAGAGTATCTCCATGATGCCGACCCGGAGCGGGATCCCGAGGCCGGCAAGCGCGTCGTCGATACGCTGGTAGGCCTTTTGCGCCCGGAGCAGCAGGTCGTCTATCTCGGGGGTGGCCAGGCCGTCCTCGGCCTCCCTGTTGTGGAACCACTCGAACTCGGCCAGCCGCGAGGCGACCCTCGGGGACTCTGACCTGGGAAGTATGACGCTGCCCATCAGTAGCTCAGCAACTGCCACGCCCCCCCGGCCCCGGAATTGCGCTTTAATACCTTTCTAGGGCCCGCCGCCCCCGCGGCCACAAACATTAAAATCCGTTGCGCCGGGCCGCCCGGCAGTTGGCCTCAAACCCGGAGCTAGAGCGCAGCATCGACAGGGTGGTCTCGCGCGCCGGGGATGCCATGGTGGCCGGGCTGGCGGGGGCGGGCGAGGCGGCCAGGCGGTCCCTCGACGAGGCGGGCCCGTCGCTGGAGGCCGAGTACGACCGGATAATATCTGACGGCAAGAAGGAGGCCGACAAGGTCTCAAGGCAGCTGGTCGGGGGGGCCGAGCTGGCCGCCAGGAACCGCGAGCTGGTGGCGCTGGAGGAGGCCGTCGACCGGGTCTTTGAGAGGGCCCTCGAGCAGGTGGCCGGCGCCGACCACTCAAAGGTCGCCGCGAGGCTGCTGGAGGAGGCGGCCAGGACGCTGGGCACGGACGAGATGGTCGTCTTGACGAACGCGGCCTCCCGGGGGGCCGTCGAGGCGGCGCTGTCCGGGTTCAAGGGGGCCAGCCTCTCGCCGGACGCCATAGACTGCATGGGGGGCGTCGTGGCAAGGGCCGCCGACGGCTCGATGGAGTTTGACAACACCATTGACGCGCGGGTGGCGCGGATGAAGCCTTTAATTAGGAAGGAGATCGCCGCGCAGTTCGGGGTGGGCGTATAATGGCGGCAAGCGGCAGGATAGTCTGGGTCAGCGGCCCCGCCGTGCGCGCCGACGGCATGTCCGACGCAAAGATGTACGAGACTGTCACCGTCGGGGAGTCAAAGCTGGTAGGCGAGGTGATCCGGCTGACCGGCGACGTGGCGTTCATCCAGGTGTACGAGTCGACCAGCGGGCTGCGCCCCGGCGAGCCGGTCGAGGGGACGGGCAGCCCGCTCAGCGTGCTGCTCGGGCCGGGGATCATCGGGCAGCTCTACGACGGCATCCAGAGGCCGCTGCGCGAGCTCTCAAAGGCGTCCGGCTCGTTCATCGGGCGCGGGATCGTGACGAGCCCGGTCGACATGTCCAAAAAGTACCACTTTGTCCCGTCGGTGTCGGCCGGCGACCAGGTCGAGGCCGGCGGCATAATCGGCAGCGTAAAGGAGACGGACCTGATAGACCACCCGATAATGCTGCCGCCGGACCACCCCGGCGGCAAGATATCGGGCATCGTCCAGGAGGGCGACTATACGCTGGAGGACGAGGTGGCGCAGGTCGAGGGGGCCGAGCCTGTCCGGATGTGCCACAGGTGGCCCGTCCGCAAGCCGCGCCCGTACCGCGAGAGGTATGACCCGACCGTCCCGCTGCTCACCGGGCAGCGCGTCATCGACACGTTCTTCCCGATAGCAAAGGGCGGCACCGGCTCGATCCCGGGCGCGTTCGGGACCGGCAAGACCGTCACGCTGCACCAGATAGCAAAGTGGGCCGACTCGCAGGTCGTAGTCTACATCGGGTGCGGCGAGCGCGGCAACGAGATGACGGAGGTGCTAGTAGAGTTCCCGCACCTAAAGGACCCGCGGAGCGGCAAGCCGCTGATGGACCGCACGGTCCTCGTCGCCAACACGAGCAACATGCCGGTGGCGGCCAGGGAGGCCAGCATATACACGGGCGTCACCATAGCAGAGTACTATCGCGACATGGGCAAGGACGTCGTCCTCGTGGCGGACTCGACCAGCAGGTGGGCCGAGGCGCTGCGCGAGATGAGCGGCCGCCTAGAGGAGATGCCCGCAGAGGAGGGGTACCCCTCGTACCTGGCATCAAGGCTGGCGGAGTTCTACGAGAGGGCGGGCCGCGTCAGGGCGCGCGGCGGCCCCGACAGGGACGGGTCAGTCACGCTGGTGGGCGCCGTCTCGCCGTCGGGCGGCGACTTTACCGAGCCGGTCACGACCCATACCATGCGCTTCATAAAGACGTTCTGGGCGCTAGACGCAAAGCTTGCATACTCGAGGCACTATCCGTCCATCAACTGGATGAGCAGCTACTCGGGGTACCTTGACGACATCGCCCAGTGGTGGGGCAAGAACGTGGGCGGCGACTGGCTGGACCTCAGGTCCAGGGCGTACGGGGTGCTCCAGCGCGAGGACACGCTGAAGGAGATCGTGCGGCTGCTGGGGCCCGACGCGCTCCCGGACGAGGAGAAGCTCATACTCGAGGTCGCAAGGATGGTAAAGATAGGGCTGCTCCAGCAGAACTCGTTTGACGACGTGGACACGTACTGCAGCCCCGAAAAGCAGTACAGGCTGCTCCAGCTGCTCGTCGGGTTCTACGAAAAGGGCCTCCAGGCGCTCAGGGAGGGGGCAAAGCTCTCCGACGTGCGCGAGCTGCCGGTGGTGCCGGCGCTGCTAAAGGCGAGGATGGACGTAAAGGACGACGAGATGCCAAAGCTCGAGGGGCTTGCCTCCCAGATGGAGGAGCAGTTCCGCGGGATGGCCGGGACAGGGGTGAGCAAGTGATGGGCGGCGTCCAGTACAGCAAGATTGCAGAGATAAAGGGGCCGCTGGTGATCGTCGACGGGGTCGAGAGCGCCGCCTTTGACGAGCTGGTGGAGATCGAGACGGCCGAGGGCGAGAGGCGCCTCGGCAAGGTGCTCGAGGTCGGCAACGGCAAGGCGATAGTCCAGGTCTTCGAGGGGACGACCGGCCTGTCGATCTCGGCCACCAACGCGCGGTTTGTGGGCAAGGTGATGGAGATGCCCGTCTCAAGGGAGGTGCTCGGGCGCGTCTTTGACGGGCTGGGGCGCCCAAAGGACGGGCTGCCCGACCCCATAGCGGACAAGTTCATAGACATCAACGGCGAGCCGATGAACCCCGAGCAGCGCGAGTACCCCAAGGACTTTATCCAGACGGGCGTCTCCGTCATAGACGGGATGATGACGCTCGTGCGCGGGCAAAAGCTGCCCATCTTCTCGGGGTCCGGCATGTCGCACAACCTGCTGGCCGCCCAGATAGCGAGGCAGGCAAGCGTCGTCGGGACTGGGGACGACTTTGCAGTCGTCTTTGCGGCGATCGGCGTCCAGTACAGCGAGGCCGAGTACTTTAGGAGGAGCCTCGAGGAGTCGGGCGCCCTCAAGAGGAGCGTCCTCTTCCTGAACACGGCGGACGATCCTGCCATTGAGAGGATAATCACGCCGCGCGTCGCCCTTACGGTGGCCGAGTACCTGGCGTTCGACCTCGGGATGCACGTGCTGGTGATACTGACTGACATGACAAACTATGCAGAGGCGCTGCGGGAGATCAGCGCCGCGCGCGAGGAGGTGCCCGGGCGCAAGGGGTACCCCGGCTACCTGTATACCGACCTGTCGACAGTCTACGAGCGGGCCGGCAAGCTGGACGGGCGCAAGGGGAGCGTCACCCAGGTGCCGATACTCTCCATGCCGTCAGACGACATCACGCACCCGATACCGGATCTTACGGGCTACATCACGGAGGGGCAGGTGGTGCTCGGGCGCGACCTCTTCCGCAAGGGCGTCTACCCGCCGGTGAACATACTGATGAGCCTCAGCCGGCTCATGAAGGACGGGATCGGCGAGGGGAGCACGCGCGGGGACCACGGCGAGATATCAAACCAGGCGTACGACGCGTACTCGAGGGCGCAGGAGGTGCGCGCGCTGGCCGGGATCGTCGGCAAGGCGGGGCTCACCGAGGTGGACCTAAAGTACATGGACGTGGGGGACGCGTTCGAGGAGCTCTTCCTGGCGCAGGCGACCGACTCGAACAGGCCGATAGAGGAGACGCTGGGGCTGCTGTGGGAGGTCGTGTCAAAGCTGCCAAAGTCGGAGATCACAAAGGTAAAGGACGCCAACATAGAGAGGTACTACAAGTAGCATGTCCTTCGGCCAGAACGTGGCGGCCACGAAGATCGAGCTGCTAAAGTACAAAAAGTCCTCGCAGGTGGCCGTCATGGTGCAGAAGATACTCGATGACAAGCGCAAGGTGCTGCTGAAGAACATCGAGGAGATGATGGACGAGGCATCAAGGGCGCGCGGCGGCATCTGGGAGCCGCTCCAGGACATCTACGGGTCGGTCAACGAGGCGTACCTGACGCTGGGGCCCGCCACGGTGGACTCTGTCGCCGGGTCGACGCCGCCCGTGATGAGGGTGGAGGTGAGCACCAGGCGCGTGGTCGACGTGAGGATACCGGCGCTCAAGGTGTCGGAGGAGGGCGCAAGCGGCGTCCCGTACGGGTTTGCCGACACGAACTCGTCGGTCGACAGGGCGGCGCGGCAGATAAAGGACCTGCTGCCGCGGATCTGCAAGGCGGCAGAGTACGAGAACTCGATATTCAGCCTGGCAAAGGCGCTCGAAAAGACGCAAAAGCTCCTCAACGCGCTCGAGAACGTCATCATACCCCAGTACCAGTCAAAGATGCGGTTCATCATGGGGACGCTCGAGGAGCGCGAGCGGGAGGAGTTTGCAAAGCTAAAGAAGGTAAAGGCAAAGATGGAGGCGCGGGGATGAGGGACTCGATCAGCGGGATGATAGACGCGTCCAAGAGGAGGATCCAGGACGAGGAGAAGAAGATGGCCGACAAGGTGCGGGCGGACCTCGAGGCCGCAAAGCGGCGCGCGCTTGAAAAGGTCTGAGCGCCATGCCGCATCTCCTGCACGGGGCAGGCTTATAGGACGCCGGCGGCATGGCCGCCGCCATGCACGGGCACAGGTTCCGGAGGGATTTTCCCCCGAACGACGCGGACGAGATGGAGTCCGAGGAGGTGCGGGTCGCAAGGTTCAGGTGCACGCGCCCCGGGTGCGACGAAAGAAAGGTGGTGCGGCGCAATACGAGCGACGGAAAGGTGCGCAGCGTGGCATTCATTTACGATACATGCTGAAGGGCCGGCGGCGCGTAATGCTCCAAATGCCGCGTGTTCCAGCTATTTCATTGGCGATGGCAATAACAGCGATCCCGGCACGGGCCCGGCTGCCTCGTGCCGCGGGCATGTGCGGCCTGGCAAGCCCGCCGGTGATCTGCCTTGTCGCGACGATCCACATCAGCCCGGGGATTGCCAATACGGAGGTTGGCCCACGGGGTTCGAACCGCGCGACACGGGCTGGAAGCGTGCCACGTATAAGCATTTTCTCAGGCACGGAACGGGGCCTGTGCCCCCGGGGCCCGAACCGCGCGGTGCGGGAGGTCCGTGCCGGCGGCCCAGCCATGGCCCTGATCTGCCGCGCACGCTTGAAACTGCCTGTTCCCACCGCGGTAATATATTATGTATCCAATAGCATATAATACATGACCGGCACGTTCCTGCTATGCAGGTGTGCAGGCATAGGTACCGGCGGGATCATCCACCGAACGAGATCGAGTCGTCCGCGGTACGCGTCTCGAAGTTCAGGTGTACGCGCCCGGGCTGTAACAAGCGGAAAGTCGTGCGGCGCAACACCAGTGACGGGAGTGTGCGCAGCGTGGTTTGTATTTATGGCTAGTCTTTGCTAGCTTGAAAGTGCATGTCTCGAATAAAACCAGACATAATGAACAACGATGGGCCAAATGTCAGCTGTGCCGGCTATTTTATTGACGAAAGCGGTAATTCTAGCATACCTGACATGCGGGCCGGACGGCCGAGTTATTTCATCCTATCCGGCCTCTCGTGCACCCCAAAAAAATAGACGTAATTAATAGTAGATGTGCGGATCTTTTGATAAAGTACGATCTTAAGGGCATAAAGGAGCTCAAATATCATGGCCTTATACCAAAAAAGGGATGTATTGGAAACATGGAAAAGTCTGCGATGATGCATGATATACTTTCCATCGTAATTTCTGAAAAATTACCCGTACATGTAATAATTTCTGAAAAAAAGGGGCTTTTTTTAGCAGGAATCTTCCTGCTGAATCCGTGCACGTGTTTGCAACTCGGCATCTCCTATATCGCGTGCTTGAGTTTGTATACAAGCTGCCTGCATCCGACATTTACCCGCCATGTATGGCAGTATATCCTGATGATTCGGACTTGTTCATACGGAATGGTATAGACAACATGATGGACGAATGCAAGATTAATGGTTATGAGGGCAGAAAATATACGCGCAAATATTATGAAAATCTTACAACCTACGGTTTTTCCAAGTCCGAGGAACACGCCGGAATCCAGCTTGCCGACATGTGCTGCGGGGCGGTGGCGGAGCTGATACAACACGGGGACGCCCGCTTCTTCAGGCAGCTGAGGGACCACGCCCGGGCGCTTGATCCCGGCTGGCTGGGGGTTTATCCCGGTCGGTTCAGGGACAGGACGGAGCAGGACAGGCTGCGGGGGCTATTGGACGGCTGATCGTGCCCGCGCAGGCGTGGGCCGCCACTAGGGGCGGCACGCGCCGGGCTGACCGGGGAATCGAACCCGCCGGGTCGTCACCGGCCCGCGCCTTGTACCGGGCTTGTTGATCACCTGGCCGCATCCCGCTGTATCGGCGCCCGGCCTTGATCCGCCGGACGGGCGGAGCGGCGTCCCCCGTCCCGGAACGGGCCGGGCGCCACCCGCCCAATCGGCGCCACTGCATCCAGTCTGCGGCAAGTCCGGCCGAATCCCCCCGCGGCCGTGTGGTTTGGGCGCCCCCCGGTCCCGGCGGCCTAGTTTCCAAGTCCGGGCCGGCCCCACGCCCATGGTTTAAATAATGGGTTTCGGGGGGGCCGGGCAGATGAAGCCGGCGGTTCTGGTAATGGCGGTTGCGGCAGCAGCTTTGGTCTCTGCGGGACTTGTGGAGACGGCGTACGCGCAAGAGTCAAGCTCCGCCGACGGCTCCAAGCTCATCGGGGCCGGCATCGCGTTCGGCCTGGCATCACTCGGCGCCGGCATCGGCCTGGCGTGGGTGGGCTCTGCGGGCCTTGCCGTGATCAGCGAGAACCCGGCGCTCCAGTCAAAGGTCTTCATATTCGTGGGGATGGTAGAGTCGCTGGCAATCTACGGCATCGTCATGATGTTCATCATACTTGGCCAGTAGGTCTAGTTGTACCTGAGCCTGTCGATATCAAGCGTCCTAGAGCAGTACCTGCACCGCAGTATCCGCCCCTCGCGGTCCACGACCTCCATCACCGACTCGATGCGCTCGCGGCTGTTGGTTATGCAGCCGGGGTTGGCGCACCTGAAGATCCTGCCGATCCTGTCCGGCAGCGAGGCGCGCCTCTTCTCCACCAGCCGGTAGTCGCGGATCATGTTGATGGTCGCCCTCGGCGCTATGACTGCCAGCTTGTTGGTGTCATCGTCCCTGAGGAACCTGCCCTCCACCTTTATGATGTCCTTCTTGCTGAACTTGCCGCTCGGCACGTTGAGGGCGACGGTCACCTGGGAGCCGTCCCCGCCGTCGATCCCGAGGGCAGATAGCACCTGCAGCCCCCTCCCGCCGTCTATGTGGTCGATGACCGTCCCCTCCCTTATCCGGCGGACCGCCAGCTCCGAGTGCTCCACTTCAGAAGACTTGTATATGCACCGCTATATAACCGGGGGGATGGGCCGGTTCGGGGGCAGCCTCATATCCATAAAGGACCTTGACAGGGACTCGCTCGAGGAGGTCTTTGCCGCGACTGACAGGATGATGGCCATGCCTGCGGCGGAGCGGAGGGAGGTGTGCAGGGGGAGGGTCCTCGGGTACCTCTTTTACGAGCCGTCCACCAGGACGCGGCTTAGCTTCGAGGCGGCGATGGCGTCCGTCGGCGGCAGCTCGCTCGGGATCGCCGACGCGGCCTCCTCGTCGGCCCAGAAGGGCGAGAGCCTGGCGGACACGGTCCGGATGCTCTCGATGTACTCGGACGTGATCGTGCTGCGCCACCCGCTTGACGGGTCGAGCAGGTTCGCCTCCGAGGTCTCCGGCGTGCCGGTGATAAACGGCGGGAGCGGGACGGAGGAGCACCCCACGCAGGCGATCCAGGACCTGTTCACCATACGGCGCGAGAAGGGGCGCATAGACGGGCTCAAGGTCGGGATAATCGGGGATCTAAAGCACGGCAGGACCGTCTACTCGCTGCTGCACGGGCTGGGCAACTATGACGTGGACGTGCGCCTGGTGTCCCCCGAGCCGCTGCGCATACGGCCGGACTCGACCTATGAGATACGGAAGAAGATAGACTATGTCGAGTCCGACGACCTTGCGGACCACGTCTCGGAGCTCGACGTGCTGTACGTGACGAGGATACAGAGGGAGCGCTTTCCGGACGAGGAGGAGTACCTAAAGGTGCGCGGCAGCTACGTCGTGGGGCTCGACGTGCTGGGCAGGATGAAGAAGGACTCGATCGTGCTGCACCCGCTGCCGCGCCTAGACGAGATATCGGCCGACGTGGACTCGAGCCCGCACGCCAGGTACTTTGAGCAGGCCGGGTACGGCATGCACACGCGCGCGGCCCTGCTGGGGCTCGTGCTCGGATCCTAGCCGAACCACGACATGTCAAACGCGCCCCTCCCGTGCACGAAGACGTCGGGGAACGCGCACGGGACGGGCGCCTTCGTGTACGCCTCGAAGACCTCGAGCACCTCGGTCACGCCGGTGCCGTAGGGGGCGCCGGGCCCCGCGTAGCTGTAGAACGTGAGGGACGTGGTCCCCCCGTCCTCGGCGCACTGGGCGACGAACGGCTCGCCGGTCCCGAGCACCATCCCGTGCGTCTGGCCCGGCCTGTCCTCCCCCATGTTCCAGAACGTGACTGACAGCGTGCCGTCCCCGTTGGCCGTCATGTTCGATATCCACCCACTGGTGCCTCCTGCGTCCGGCACATAGTATGACAGGGGGTCCCTGTAGAGCGGGCTTGTCACGACGGCGTGCCTGACGGGGTCAAGGTACGCCGCCCGGATCCCCGCCGGATCATCGGGGGCCGAGTAGGGCCCCGCCCCGCGCGGCGCCCCGATCCTCCCCGGATCATAGAGGTCCACCGTGTGCTCGAGGTAGTCCGGGTACGTGCACGGGACCGTCCCCGGCGCCTCTATCTTGAACTGGACCAGCGAGAGCGTCTGTGCGCCCTGGAACTCGCCGGGGCCCAGGTAGTGGTACATCCACATGTGCGTCGTGCCGTCGTACGTGTCGCACCGGTACGCGAACGTCTGGTTTATGCCGTACGTCTGCTCGTGGACCGCGCCGAGGCGGCCGTACCCGTCCGTGTACGTGATGGTCACGGATCCGCCGCCGTTGACCTCCGCGTGCGCCGGCCCGTAGTAGTGCGGCCACGGCCGGTACCCCATCCTGTCAGGAAGGGGCTCGAAGACGCGCGGTCCCGCGGCAATCCCCGCCCCGGCCACGGGGGCGTACGCCGACGGATCCGCGCGCGCCACCGAGGCCAGCACGTCGCCGGCCACGTGGTACGTCCAGCCGGCAGCCCTGAACCAGTCCTCCCCGTGGATGTCCGCCACATGCCCTGTCATCTCCGGCACCGAGCAGGGGACCGGGGCGCCCGGGTCCGCCGTGATCTCAAGGTATGCCAGGTGCGGCTCCCCGGCCGCGTCCCCGATCCCGAGGTACTTGTGCATGACGGCCCTCGTGTCGGACTCGTGCCTCTTGCAGTCAAAGACGAACGTCTGTCCCGGCTCGTACGCGCGCGAGTGGTTTCCGTACGATACGTACAGCGAGCCGCCCGGGCCCGGCAGAATCCCCGTGATGATGCCGTCCCCGTACGAGGCGGCGCCGATCATCCGGAGCGGGACGGCGCGCGGCACCGGCTCCCATGTGTAGTCCGGGTCGCCGAGCGGGACCGCATACTTGTAGTACCCGCGCGTCTCCTCCATGCTCGGCAGGGGCGGGTGGTCCGGCCCCCTAGAGTGTTCCACGTCGAACGCGGCCGGGTCGTGCGCGTCGACTGCCGCGTACAGTATGTCGTCCGTGCACGGGACGCCGTCAGCGTACGCCTCGAGGCTCGAGAGTACCGCCTCGGATCCACCGCCACGGACGCCCTCGTACCTGTAGATGTAGAGCAGGGTCGGCTCGACGTGGTCAAAGCACCCGTACACGAACGTCTGGCCGGGATCATAGCTCCGGGTGGTCGTGCCGTACACGGCGCCCGTCCTGTGGTACTCGACGACCAGCGAGCCGTCGGCCGGGTCGAACCAGACGTCCGCTATCCAGCCCGGGTGCCCGCCGAGCTCCCGCTCCGGCCCCACGTACGTCCCCTCGTACGGCCTTGCCGGGTACGCGTGGATGTCGGGCCCCGAGAAGACGACGGCGTCCCGCACGGGATCGGCGTACGTCCGCTCCATGTGCGCCTCGTACGCTTCGAGACCCGTCATGTACGGGTGGGCCGGGTCGTAGAGGCGCGCCATCTGCTCCGCCCCGTAGAGCCAGTCGGGCGGATCAAGGAACCACGTGCCGCCCGGCAGGGCGATCTCCCGGATTGTCGGGAACGTACAGTCGACGGACTCTGGGGCCGGCGCGCTTGCGCGCGCAAGCTCTAGGACGACGCCGTCCCCCTCCCGCGCGGCCCCCCTGTACTGGTATATGAGCAGGGTCCTCGCGCCCTCCCCCTCGAGGCAGCCGTACGTGAACGACTCGCCGGGGTGGACCCTCGTGCCCCACGTCTGGTCGGGCCCCCCGCGTATATCGACATAGAGCGCCCCGTCCCTTTCATAGGTGAGTGCCACCTCGAGCGGCCCGCCCCGCACGACGGCCGGAATTCCCGGCTCGACCAGTATGGCGTCGACGGGGAGCGCGGCAGCGTGCTGGGCGCCCAGCGCGGCGGCGACGGCAATTCCTGCATATTTGGATAACAAGGCGCCATTCATCGCGTTATATATGGTCCCGGAAAAAGCGTTTCAGCCTTTCCACCAAACGGATCATGTCTTGATGGAGGAATTGTATAACCCAATCCAACGGTGACACAATTCGTGTTTTTTAAAATACCAGAATTAGTTGTAGGCTGGCCATATGTGTGAGGATTTGAATCACCGGTATATCTATGTACAAAAATAGCACCACGAGCACCCATATAACTCGCCATTTCTTCTGTAATACATACCATTCCCTTAATTGTCACTATAGCGTTGCCAGCATGAGCGACTCCATTCCCACTTCCTTTGTATACCTGAGCTTTTACTACTCCGCCTGTGTATGGGGAAAAATTCATGGTATTTTTTGCACTACATGTATGATAATCACACGCTGTGGAGCTTACCTCGACGAATATCGAATATGGCATATATCTTGGATTAATGGAAGCATATGCATAAGGAATCAGATATTCCATAATGTTTATACCTGTTGTATCTTTTTGTACATCTATGACTTTTTTATCACCATCTCTATATTTTAGATATACTTCTCTATTACACTCTACGATGAATTCACAGATATGTATCTGTGATGTTAGATGCCAATATTGGGGGTCTGCATTAACCAGCTCCAAAGGAACGTTGCCACTATCAGCTAGATCATTGAAACTTTGAGCGTAATTTTCAGAAAGCTTCTGGAATTTTTTATCTCCTAGAATATCTATCAGCCTGTCAGTGATCTCCTGTTCTGACTCTGGTGTAGGATATTTGGTTGCAATCCATGCATGGAATTTTTTAACGGGTTCGCTAGCCTCATATCTATCTTGTAGCATTTGTAGCCTGGATACAAGGAGGGTTATCTCATAGCCGTCACCAATCGTGCCTACCATAGTGTCAAAATTATATATCCTCAAGACGTTTTTGGCATAATCGTCAGCCCACCCTGTTCCATCCAAATTTGATACAATAAACTCCCTTGTACCCGTATTACGTAACTCAAAGTCATCCCTATCGTCATATTTTTCTATCCATGTGTCCCCTAATCTGTCAAGAATGTCCGATATTGGTATTTCTTCGCTCACTAGGGCCTGTTGGGTAAATGCCTCTATCTGCGCAAAAGCCTCCCTCTCACTTGTATCTGTAGACAATTCGTCAACGTTCTGTACGTATGTCCCATTCTCCGCATTGGCGATCTGCATACTTGCTACTCCCACAATTAGTATCGCCGCTATTGTCACCACTATGACGCTCATCATGGGTGGTTCGTTCTCTTTATTAATAAAGTTAACTTATCCACCAAGCCAGTTTTTCCAAGGTCCGGACCAATCGGGGAAGGGGGAACATTCAAGGGAGACCGGGGGCTCTTGACACCGCCTACGCCGGCGCCCGGCCTCCTCGCGATCTCGCCGGGCCCGCAGGGCCCGCCCCTTCCAAGGCCGACCCAGTGCTCACTCAAAGCTGTACTTGTCGGGCGTGCCGTATGGCAGTTACGGCGTCACCAGCCGGCCCCGGATGCCGAGCGCCTCCCCGTACTCCGGGTGCCCCCCACCCACCGCGATCATGGCGCCATCCGGGCCGGCCGCTAGCGCCCTCTCAAAGTCGGTCGCCTCCGTGTGCATGCCCAGACGGTGCATGGCGCCCGCCCTGGCCACCAAGGCCTCCCGCATGAGGCGGGCCGTCCCGTCCAAGTACCCGGCCGGATCCCGTCCCGGATCCCGCAGCTCGCCGGCCCTTGCGGGGATCCCCTCCAGCGCCTCCCCTAGTATTCCCAGCAGCCTGTCGAGGTATCCTGCCGCCTCGGCGTACCTGCTTGCCTCGGCCGCCATGACGCTTCTACCCATCAGGGCGGTGGCTGAGCGCGGCTCCGCCGCGAAGGCCGCGTCGTACAGCGCGGCCGCCCCGGCCACATCCCCAGTCCTGTGCAGGATCCTCCCCTTGTTGGCGAGTAAAAAGTGGCTGCCCGGCTCCGCGCCGAGCTCCGCCCCGAGGCACTCCAGCTCCGTCACCATGACCCTCCGCTCTCACTCCTGCGGGTCCTCCCGGGATCCGTCGAGGATGCCTCCTAGGAAGATGTCGTGGGCGTCCACGTCGCCCCTCAGCGCCCTACCGTACGATGCCATGGCCAGCCCGTAGATCCCATCCTGTCGGCCAGCCCCGTCTTGTCGATGAACGTCCTCGCATGGGACGGGTCTGACTGCAGCGCCCGGTCGTACAAGCCGAGCGCCTCCCACTCTATGCCGGCGTCCCCAAGCACGTTGTCGTCGGACCGGTCGTGCCAGACGTCCGCTATCCAGCCTGGGTGCCCGCCGAGCTCCCGCCCGGGCCTCCATGGCTCCCACTCGTAGGGCCTTGCCGGGTACGTGTGGGTGTCGGGCCCCGAGAAGACCGTGGCATCCCGCACGGGATCGGCGTACGTCGTCCTCATGTGCGTCTCCCGCGCCTCGGTGCGGTTCACGTACGGGTGGTCGGGCTCAAAGTGGCCTGCCAGATCGTCACCGCCGTATATGGTGTGCAGCGGATCCAGAAAGTCCGTCGTGTTGTGGCTGTGGCCCCAGTCCGGGAAGGCGCACCCCATGCCTTCCAGCGCCGGGATCTCCATCCTGGCAAGCTCGACGTGGGCGATGCCGTCGATCACGGCGGCCCCGCGGTACTGGTACACGTCAAGGATCGTCCCGCCGCCGCCCTCCCGGCACCCGTACGCGAACGCCTCCCCCGGATAGGAGCCTGACGACGTGGAGAATCTCGGGTCGTCCTCCTCCCACATCTTGGCGCCTATGGTGCCGTCCTTGTTGTAGGTGAGCTCGACGGCGACGGGCCCCTCGCGGTGCAGCACCGGCGCCCCCGGCTCCGCCTCGACGATCTCCACCGGGATCCCCCGGGCCTCGCGGCCGTCCGGCGCCGCCGATGCGGCGACGACCATGGCGGAGAACGCCGCGGCCGCGGCGCACGTCCCGCATGCCATGCAGGCGCGCCTCCTGCCGTCCATCGCAGCCGGTGCGTCCTTCCCGCTATTAAGGCTGACCCGCCCCCGGCCGAAATTGCAAGCGCCGCCGATCACGCGCCGCCCCTAGGGGCAGGCGCGCAGCAGCGGGAACCAGAACGCGACGGACCCGAGGAACGCAAGGCATGCCGTCCCGGTTATGACTATGGCGGGGCGCCTGCCGGAACCCGCGCGGCCGCCGTCGCGCGGCATCACCAGCAGATCCCCAGCGCGGCCCACACCAGCGGCTGCCACAACGGAAGGAGGGCCAGCGCCGCGGCCGCGAATATCCCGGCCAGCACCCTGTCGCTGATCAAGCCCGCGCCCCGCATGATGCGGCTACGTCCTTCCCACTATTAAGGCTGACCCGCCCCTAGTTGAAATAGTACGGGGCGCCGATCCCGTGCCACGCGTGGCGCTCCTCGTACGCGGGGTACCCCTCCAGCACGGCGCCAAGGTACGCGGCCGCGCCCTCCGGCCCGCGCGGCCGCGCGTGGTCGGCGAACCGCCCCTTGAGGAGATCCGTCTCGCCCCTGTCCGCGCCGGGCAGGTACTCGAGCCGCGCGTGCTCGCGCAATACGTGGTCGCGCAGCACGTCGGCCGCCCCGAGCGCCTCGGCATGCATCCCCGCCCGGTGCAGGCCGGCGGCCCTGTTTGCGAGGGCCAGCAGGTTGCCCGGGTCCGCCTCGAGCGCCGCCTCCAGGTGCTCCTGCGCGCCGGCGTCATTGCCGGCCCTGTGCAGGGCGGCGGCCGCGTCCAGCGAGATCAGGGACGCCGCCCTCGACATCTCCTCGGCCGCGTCATGGTACTCGGGGGCGGTCGCGTGCCCCGCGCCCAGCGCCGCGGCCCATCCCCCGAGGACCGCCGCGTTCCCGCGGATCCCGGCCGCCATCCCCCCAAGCACGCCTGCCCGCTCCTCGTGCATGCCCGCCTCGCCCAGGATGTCGGCCCTCCCGAGCAGCGCCGTGGCCGAGCGCGGCTCCACATCCAGCGCCGCCTCGTACATGGCGGCGGCTCCGGCGTCCCCCGACTTGTGCAGCGCGTGCGCCTTTGCGGCCAGGAGGAAGTGGTTGCCCGGGTGCTCGAGCAGCTGCGCGTCAAGGCGTGCCCCCTCCACGCCGGCCGCCAGCGACGTCCAGAGCATGCCGTCAAGCCAGCGCGCCAGCATGTGCTGGACGTCCCATTTGAGCGTCCGCTCGTAGCTCCTCGCGGCCAGGTCGTACGCGCCTATGGAGTCAAGGTAGGTGGCCCTCTCGATCCCGCTGCGCCCGCCTACAAACCACTCAAAGTAGAGGCTGGCCTGCCCCGGATCCTTGCCCCCGAGCGTCCCCGGCGCGGCGTCCTGTCCCGCCGGAACCGCGTGCGCGGCCGATGCCGCCAGCAGCGCCGCCGACACGCCGGCAAGCAGGGCGGCCCGCAGGGCGCCGCCATGGCGGGACCCCGTCGCCATCATACGTGCCATCGGCCGCGCGCCGCCCTTCCTTCTAATAAGGCTGACCCGTCCCGCGCGCCACCGGCCGCCCCCGGACGCACGCGCGCGGCGGGAACCCGAACGCGCTGATCCTAGGAAAGCGGTCCCGGTTATGACTATGTAGGGCGCCTGCACGGGCCCGCGCTACCGCCGCAGGCGCGTAGCATCACCGGCAGATCCCCGGCGCGGCCCACGCCAGCGTCTACCACATAGGAAGGAGGGCCAGCTCCGCGGCCGCGAACGCCGCCACTAGGCCCGGTTGCTCAACACGGTCAGTTCACGCGGTGCCAGTTGGTGACATAGTCTCCCCACCAAAAGGATGGCCATCCATAGCTCAGTATCTGTGGGTTGGGCTCATTGGTGTGTCCCGTAGTATACCATCCCGTCCGGAGGTCGGGGTTGGAATTTCTCGGATCACCCCTGTGTATGATGCGCTGATCCCTGTACTCGCCTCCCGTACAACCGCCCTTTCCTACAGGATTTATCCTTTGATAGTCATTGAGGGGATCACTGGAAGGAAAGATCACGAGTCCAAACCCATCCCTCTTGAGCGCGGACACCAGTTCTCCCCTGCTTGCAGTTCCCGTGTATATATATTCTAAAACTGGTCGTTTGTCCCATTTGTTATCGCTGTACGTGACCCCGCACGCGGTTAGGATCTGCCGGATGGGGGCGTGCCCACCACCAGCCCAAGCGCCGCCGGTACTGGGTGGGTTGGTCATTAGGCTGAACTGTCCCTCTCTTCCATCCTCGATCACTATGCCGATTGCCGTCTGGTTCCTTGCCAGTACCGCGTCCACGAGAGCGTTTGAGTGTGCGGCCCACTTTGACATGATCTCAATATCAACATCCTGAATACCGCCCGCCCTCATGGATTCCACATCGACCACTAGGTGGTTGTACTCCCCATACCGTACGTACGGCTCGGCCGCCTCGAACGCCGCATGGATCTCCTGCGGGAGGAATTTTTCACCTTCGTCGGCATGCGCCGCGATGCCCGCCGGAGCGAGCAGCGCCGCCGCCAGAACCGCCATCCACGCACCTGTCCGCGTCATCACCAGTACCCCGTCCTCTTTGCTAATAAGGTTGGCTTATCCCCGGGGTACGTTCTTCCCCGTGGGCGCCTGCAACGGTTAAAGGCGGGGACGGCGCACGCGGCGCATGGACGCGGGAGCCCGCCCCGGCTATGAGCCGCTCAAGCTGGTGGACATGCGCCTAGTGTGCCGGATCGGCGCCTGCCTCGGGGAGAACCCCGGGATATGCAGGACACGGGCGGCCACCGCGTGCGGGCTGCACTACCGGTCGTACGTCAGGTACGTGGAGTGGATGAAGCTCTTCGGCCTCCTGGACGCCGGCGGCGCCGTCACGGACCTGTGCAGGGGGCTACTCGGGCGCTATCCCAGGTAGCCGTTGCTCCCCCAGATGAGTCTCTCCAGAAGATGGCGCGCGTACTCGTAGCGGGGATACACGTAGAGCACGTCCCCGAGGTATTCCTCCACGGCAGGACCCGCGCCCCCCGGGCCTGCCTGCGGGCGCGGGTACGTCTCAAGCACCGACCCGAGCGGGGCCAGGCCGTACGTGCTCATCATCCGCAGCCCCCCGTCAGGGTACCTCTCCAGCACGCGCCCGGCCGCGTCAATGGCTCCCAGCGCCCCGGCGTGGTCGCCGGCGCGGTGCAGCGCGGCCGCCCTGTTGGCAAGCGTTCCCGGGTCGTCGGGGTGCGCCGCCAGCACGGCGTCGAGCGCCGCGGCCTCCTCCGAATGCCTGCCCAGGTGGTGCAGCGCGGCCGCCCTGTTGGCGTGGAGCGCCGGGACGTCCCCGAGGACCGCGAGCGCCCCGTCGAGCGCCGCAAGCTCCCCGCCGTGCCTGCCAAGCTCCGCGAGCGCCGAGGCGCCGCCCAGCAGGGCCAGCGCCGAGCGCGGCTCCGCGCCGAGCGCCATCCCGTACCAGCGCGCCGCCTCCTCCAGGCGCCCCGGGTCCCCCTCGTATCTGGATATCCTGTGGTGGGCCAGCCCCGCCGCGGCCATCAGAAAGTGGTTGTCCGGGTCCGCGGCGCGCGCGCCCCCGAGGTACGCAAGCTCGGCGCGGTGCGCGTGCCCCCCGAACGTGAACCTGTCGTAGATCTTCGAGGCCACATAGTACGGGTCGCGCCACAGCTCCCCGACGTACGCGTCCATCGCGGCGTCGTGCATGCCGGCCGCGTCGAGCATGGCGGCCCTCGAGGCGGGGGACGCGCCGGCCGCCGGGTCGGCGTGGGCGCAGGCGCCGGCCGCCAGCGCGAGCGCCGCGCACAGGGCCGCCGCGCCGCCCCTAGTCAAGGTACGGCCCCCCGACCGCCATGTTCCCGTAGTGGCGCGAGTACGAGGGGTACCCCTCGAGCACCGCGTCAAGGTACGCGATCTCGTCTGCCCCGACGCCGCCGCCCGGCGCCGTCCCCGGGCGCGGGATCCCCTCAAAGATCCCAAGATCGGCCGGCCCCCCGTATATGACCTTCAGGCCCCCCTTCCCCGGCCCGTCGAGGATCTCGTGTACCTGGCGCAGCCTGTCTACTACCGCGAGCGCCTCGGCGTGCCTCCCCGCCTGGTGCAGGCCGGCGGCCCTGTTCGCAAGGTACAGCGGGTCGTCGGGCGCCGACTCGAGCGCCACGTCGACCAGCGCGAGCGCCTCTGCATCCCTCCCCATCCCGTGGAGCGCCTCGGCCTTTGCGGCGACGGCGTCCAGCCGGTCCCGCGCCATCTCGGCCGCCCTGGCGATGTACTCGCCGCCCCGGGAGCTCCGGCCCGCGTCGTACATGGCGGCCGCCCTCTCCGTGACGTCCGGGATGCCGTCATCGAATATGGCAAGCAGCCTCTCAAGGTATGCCGCCGCTTCCGCGTGCATGCCGGCGCCGGCCGCGATGGCGTGCTTTCTGACAAGGGCCGTCGTGGCGCGCGGCTCGGCCCCGAGCGCCATGTCGTACCAGAGGGAGGCGCCGTCCCGGTCCCCCGCCCGCTCCATCACGAGCCCCCTTGCCGCCATCAAAAAGTGGTTGTCCGGATCCGCGCGCAGCAGGGCGTCGATGTGGCCAAGCTCCACGGCGCGCCTTGCCGGGTCGCCCCCCATGCGCGAGAGCATGTGGGCCGGGTCCCACCTCAGCGTGCGCCCATAACTGTCCATCGCGGGCCCGTGCATGCCCAGCATGTCGGCGAGCGCGGCCCTGTCAGCAAGCGTCCGGGTGTGGAACGCGTCGGCGGCTAGCGCGTGGTCGTACCAGTCCAGCGCCTCCCAGTACATGCCGGCCTCCTCGAGCGCGTTCCCGACGGCCCTGTGCACCGGCGCCTCGGCGGGGTCCGGGCCGGGGCTCCTCCACCCCGGTGTCAGCGCCAGGCTGCCGGCGTCCTCCCGCGCCATGAGGACGAACTCTGCGCGGGGGATCTCCCCGCCGCGCCAGAGCCCGGCCGCCTCGTGCAGCCGGTCGGGGAGGTACTGGCGCGGCTCCCGCGGCCCGTCGTACGCCGCTAGCGCCGCGAGCGCGCAGACGCAGAGCGCCGCCTGGACCCGTCGCCGGCGCAGGGCGCCGATAACCGGGGACAACGCGCCCCCCTCCCGCCCTCTTCTCTAATAAGGCTGATCCGGCGCGCACCGCAGCGGTGCGCCGGAAAAAAAAAGGGAGGGATCCCCCTCAGGGGTACCCGGGAAGCCCCGACAGGGCAGCCCCCAGTATGGCAGCGTATATGCCCCACACTATGAGCGCCGGGACTATGGTGAGCACGATGCTGGCAATCAGGTGCCTCGTCGCGGCGGAGTTGTTCCTCTCGCGCCAGATGAGGTAGCAGATCAGCCCCGTGATGATCCCGAGGAAGAGGTGCCCCAAATACCACAGCGCGCTCGGCTTTTCGAGCCTTTCAGTCGCCATGCCGGGGGGTGCGGATCCCGATGATAAAAGCATGGAATTACGGCGCCGCACCGGGTGGGGCGCCGCCCCACCGGGCCCTGCGCCCGCCCCGGGATCAGGCCGCCCCGGGATCCGGCCGCCCCCCGTGCCCCGCGGTACGCACGATCCGCCATGACAGCCTTATATACGCGGCATCCGGCCCCGCGTAATGCGGGTCAAGCTGGCGGCGGCCCTGGTGGCGCTGGCCCTCTCCGTGGCCGTGCCGGCCGCCATATCGGCCCAGGCGGCGGCCCCCGGGGATCCGGGGCGGTCTGCCGTGTCCGCTGATGAGGGGATAAGGTCAAAGTTTGATCCGGGGTTCTATGAAAAGGTGCAGCTCCTTGCCGGCGGCGCCGCGCACGGCGGCGGTGAGAACGGCACCAGGTACTATGACGTGGTCATCATAGTCGGCCGCGACGCCTCCCCCGACGACGGCAACGTCGCAAAGATCAACAAGGCCGAGCTCGCAGAGAGGCTGGAGCTCCTTGGCGCGACCGGCATAGTGCAGGGGGAGCTCCTGTCCTTCGTCATCGCGTCGGTGCCTGTCGACGCGATCAACTACATATCGACGCTGGCCGAGGTGTACAGGATCGGGGACGGCGAGATGGAGGTGACGAGCTTCATAAACAGGGCAAAGATGGTCACCAACTCGACCCCGGCGCGCATCATCGCCGCGGCGGGGACGGAGCTTGACGGGAGCGGCGTGCTGGTGGGCATCATAGACGGGACCCACACGCCCGTAAGCCCCAACATATTCGGGGACCGGGTGGTGGGGCGGTACACGTGCGGCCAGACGTGCGTCGAGATCGGGGATCCCATGTCATCCGGGCACGGCTTCCTCGTCTCCCAGGTGGTGGGCAGCTCGCACGTGGACCACCCCGGCGTCGCGCCCGGCGTGAGCCTCATCAGCTTCCACCCCACCACCTTCCCCGCGTGGGGGCTGGCGATGGAGAGGGCCGTCCTCGAGGGCGCCGACGTGGTGGGCATGATGCTCGGCATCGCCCGCGCATGGTGTAATCCGACGAGCACCCTCTGGCTGGACCTGCTCATAAACGAGACTGTCGAGAACGGGGCGGTCTTTGTGAGCGCCACCGGGAACAGCGCCGGGTCGGGCGGCCGCGTCCCCAACACCATACCCGGCCCCTCGTGCGCGCACAACACGATCACCGTGGGAGGCCTGTCCCTGAGCCCAAAGGAGAGGCTGTACGGGCCGAGCGGCAGGGGGCCGACTGGCGCCCCGGTACCGCAGCTAAAGCCGGAGCTCGTGGCCGTCGCCCACCCGATCACCCTGATAAACGACCCCCTCATCTCGCAGCCCGGGGCCCCCACGCACGTGGCCGGCGGGACCAGCATGGCCGGCCCGATGGTGATGGGCTCATCGGCGCTGCTCATCCAGGCCGATCCCCACCTCACACCACTGGACGTCAAGGCGTACCTGATGCTTGGCGCCAGGTACACGGGGCCGGACGACTGCACGTCAAAGAGGTACGAGACCACCGACGACGAGGACGATCTGTGCTCGATGAGCGGACGCACCACGGCCACCTTCAGGGACCATGATCCGCTGGAGACAAGGACGCTCAACAACGTGGGGCTCGGGGTGCTCAACGTCGAGCAGTCCCTGAGGTACCTCTACGCCGGCTCCCACCTGGCCGCCAGCTCCGTCGACTCGACGTCGGCCACCCGCGAGTACCAGTTCGAGGTGACGGACACGACCAAGCAGGTAAAGATCGTGATGGTGTGGCTGGCCCACCACGAGGGCACCACGTCGAACATGGACTTTGTAACGCGCGATCCGGACGGGACGGTGGTGGCCGAGGGCAGCGGGGACTCGGGCAGCCAGCTGTTCGAGTTTACCGTGTTCACCCCGGACCGGGCCGGCACGTATACCGTCACGGTCTCGGCGCCGGGCCTCTCTGACGCGGTGGACGAGGAGCGCTTTGTGCTCGGGAGCACGATGCAGCTCTCGCGGGACGGCGCCCTCGTGACCAGCACGGTCCCCAAGATCCAGCTGTCCGGCAACAACACGGTGTTCGAGTCCGGGACGGAGCCCCCCGGGGCAGAGTGCCTCGACGCCGAGGACGGCCGCTTTGAGGCGGCGCGCGTCGATCCCCCCGGCTTTGAGATGGGCGGGGGCAACTTTACCTTTGAGAAGCGCCAGATACCGTACGAGTTCACGTACGTCTGCACCGACTCGGCCGGCCGGATGAACCAGACGAACGGCATGCACACCCAGGTCAGCGACGTGCCGCACCTGCAGATCCCGGGGATCACCCATGATGATGCCGGCAAGCAGGAGTTCTCCACGCTGACGTTCCACAGGTCCGGCAACCTGCCCTCGTTCGACGACGCCTGGTGCTACCACCACTCGACCGGCCAGTTCCGGAACGACGCCTCAAAGATCGCGATAACCGGCGAGGACGACGAGGGGAATGCAGTGGAGAACAAGAACAACAAGCTGCATAACTCCATCAAGGACAACCTGGGCTGGCACCTGATAACCCACACGTGCACCATAGACGGCAAGTCAAACGCCATATCCCAGACCGTCTACACCACCGCCAGGGACCAGCCGGTCATCAACACCAATGTCGGATCCGGGGAGGCGGTGCACCCCCTGGGGGATGCCTTTGAGCACCCGGCAAGCTGCGCCTCCGTCTTTGACGAGGCCCTGCCCGTGCCTGACCCGGACATCCTCGACGAGGCGATGATGACCGTCGCGATGATCGACGGGTCGACCCCGCTGGGCACGTATACTGCCACCTACTCGTGCACCCAGGACCTGGCCGAGAACGCCAACCACCTGGGGGGCTCCTTTACGGCGGCGCAAAAGTCCCTCGTGATCAACGTCATCGAGAGGACAAAGCCGCTGCTCACGGTGCCGGCCGGCCGGATCGTCCACGAGTTCGGCACGGCGCTCGACCTGGCCGGCATCGGCGTCACGTGCACCGACAACGTGGGCACCCCCGACCTCGACTATGAGCCAAAGGTCACGGCCACCACCGCGGTCGGCACCGTGGACGTCACCATAACATGCGAGGACGGGTCTGAGAACGTCGTGGATAGGGAGATCGAGGTGGTCGTCCGCGACATGCAGGTGCCCGTCGTCACGCTGCTAGGCGACCCCGTCATCACCTCCGAGGGGCACCTCTTCCGCGACCCGGGCGCCTCGTGCGAGGACCCGCAGGACGGGCGCCTTGAGGCCACGTCGACGATCCGGCGCCACGGCCGGCCGGGCGTGGTCCCGATCGCCGACCCGGGCAGGTACGTGATAGAGTACAACTGCACCGACTCTGACTCCAACGCGGCGGAACCGGCCACCCGCGACGTCTACATCGGCAGGATCGGGGACGCCCTCGAGCCGGTGATCAGCATCAACGGGTTCTCCACCATCAGGATGGCGATCGGCGGCATATATGATGACGATGGCGCCGTCTGCACCGACGCAAACTATGGCGACCTGCCCGTCGTGGTCCGCGAGGACGTGGTGGACTCGGCCAGGGCCGGCTCGTACGAGGTCACCTACACGTGCACCGACGGCACGTTCACCGCGACGGCCGTGAGGACCGTCATCGTGGTGGCAGAGGTGCCGGAGGACACCATGGCCCCCGTGATCGAGACCGACGGGCCGTTCAGCGGGTACGCCTCCGAGGCATCAGGCTCGATGCAGACTGCCGGCCCCATAGGCGTGCACCCGCCGCCCGCCCGGGCCGCGGCCGGCCCGACCGGGATGATCGGCCCGTCCGGCAACGCCACGTTCGTGCCGCCGCCCGGACCGGGCGGCGCCGCCTCGTCGCACGACACGGAGCGCCTGCCGCACCGGCAGGGGACGGAGTTCGTGCCCCCGATACTCTGGTGCGTGGACGGTACCGACGGCGGGGGCGTGGACATACGGACGGCCTCGAACTCGACACACGGGATCACCCCGTCGACGGCGGCCGGCCCCGAGGACGTCACCTACACGTGCAAGGACGCGGCCGGCAACGAGGCCCCGGAGGTGACCCTCCGCGTCCAAGTCGAGGAGGGGCCGCCGCCGGTCGCCGCGCTTATGGGCAGCAGGACCGTGATGATGGCGCCCGGCCAGGTGTACGAGGAGGAGGGGGCCGCGTGCGACGACGGCAGGTTCGAGAGGCCCGACCGCGAGCTGCTGCCGGTCGTCCGGCCGGACAGCGACGACCCGTCCGAGTTCTCAAAGCCCGGCAGGTACGTGATAAACTACGCGTGCGAGGCGGCCGGCGCCATGTCGGGGATCATCACCCGGATCATCATCGTGGGCGGCAGCAGGTCCGCCGAGGAGGACTGGCGGCTGAACCCCACCTTCGGGGTGTCGTGGGTCGACAACACGCAGGCAGTCACCGGCGGGTTCTCGTTCGACGGCAGGCACGTCGACGTCACCGACAACTTCCACGCCCACTTTGCAAGGATCGACGCGGCCGTCGGCGAGGAGCACGTCATAACTGCAAAGATCCACTCCGAGCAGGACCTCGAGAGGTTCACGATCTACCTCGGCGTGCCGGACGTCTCGCGCGCGACGGACGCCGAGGCCGAGATCGCCGTTGATGTGGCGCCCGACGGCGCGTCGGAGCCGTGGTATTTGATAACCGGCACGTCCCACGTGCAGGAGGACCCGCTGGTTGACGCCGGCTACACGCGCGCCGAGCTGCGCTCGGAGGCGTGCCGCCCCGGCTCCGACGTAACGTGCCTCGAGGTCGAGGTGAGGTTCCGCGTCATGGCGCCGCTCTCGTCCGATATCATGGCGATATCGGCGATGGATACGGAGCGCCGCGTCACGGTCACCTATGTGAACGACGGGGTGACGTTCACCGGCGGGCAGCTCTTCCCGCCGGCCGAGGCCTCGTTCGTGACCCGGGCCGGCAACCAGCACCCGGCCGAGTGGATCCGCCTCGTCCAGCCGGACCGCAGGTACAACGTGTGGGAGGACCAGCACGGGTTCGCGTGGCTGCAGAACCAGTACGGGTCGTGGATCCGGCTCACGCACGCCGGGTTCGAGCGCCTGGCAGACCCCGCGGTGTCGATCGTGACGCGGCACCACGACTCGTTCGCGGACCTGCTCCGCGCAGAGCAGGAGAGGGCCGCCCTCGTCTTTGACGCCTCGGAGCTCGAGCGCGAGGTGGGCGAGTCGTTCAGCCACGACGCGCCCGTCCGCGCCGAGAGGCTGAGGGATCCGGCGATACTGGAGCGGCTCCACGTCTCGGAGCTGGCGGCACTCGAGTACCTTGTCGCCCGCCCGTGACGTGAGCCCGCCGGGCCGCATTCAATATATCCGGCCTCCCCGGGGGCAGGCCGGTGACCCGGACCATCCCCGTCTTCCCCCTCGACCTGGTGCTGTTTCCCAGGCAGGAGCTGCCCCTCCGGATATTCGAGCCCCGCTACAAGCAGATGGTAGACGACTGCATGCTGGGGGACGGTCAGTTCGGCGTCTGCCTCGTGGACAGGTCCTCCGACGTCTCCGGGTGGGAGGCGCCCCGCATGACGGGGACCCTGGCAAAGATAACGAGGTGCGAGGACGCCAGCCCGGACGGGATGCAGCTGCTGCTCGAGGCGGTGGGCCGCAACCCGTTCCACATATCCAGGATCATCCCGCCGTCGATCCCGCGCCCCGGCGGGTACGACCCCGGCTCGCTCGACGGGCACCGCGCGATCTCGGAGATGAACGAGGGCGCCGGCGGCGGCGTGATGTACCTGCGCGCGGAGGCCGAGATGCTCCCGGAGATAGACGGGAGCGTGCCGCTCTCAAGGTGGGAGGGGCTGGTCGACGGGTGGAAGAGGTCGGCCGCGTCGCGGGCGGGGCGCGACATCGACCCGCGCGAGCTTGACATGCTGCTCGAGCGGTACTATCTCCGGACGGAGACGCCGACGCCCGACTATGTCTACTCGCTGGCGGCGCTCTGCGCGTCTGCGCCCGAGGACCTGCAGCCGATACTCGAGTCGCGCGACATGGAGGAGCTGCTAAAGAGGACCGGTGACCTGGTTGGGTAGGATCGCGCTCGTCATAGCGGTGGCGGCGCTCGCCGCCGCGCCGGCCGCCGCATACGGCCACGGGCAGGGGCTTGACACGATCCGCGGCGTGCTGGCCGACGGCAGGGAGCTTGACGTCGAGGTGCAGATGCCGGCCGACTATGGGGGCGGCGCCGGCGACATCACGATCACGGCGCTCGGCGACGGCGAGCCCGTCGAGGATGTCACGCTGCTGGTCGGGCTGTACCGGGGCGAGCGCCTCGTATTCAGGAACTATTTCTTTGCCGCCGACGGGTCCGTCGAGATGAGGGTCGAGCCGTCCGGCGGCGACGTCAAGATACGGGGCGAGCGCACCGGGCTGCTCGACGCGTGGAGCGGGGACCCCGTGGTAATCACGGGGCCCGTCCTCGACTCGGGGGGGCTCTACAGGTTCGAGATAGAGGTGAGGACCGCCGGCGACCGCTCCCGGATAACAGAGTCGGACACCTACGAGGCGGACGTGAGCGTGGCCGACACGTACGGGTTCGGCCAGTTCTCCATCAGGTCCTACTTTGACGTGCCCGGCGAGCCCGTCTACGACGGCGGGTCCGTCGCGTTCGGGATGCCGTTTGACTGGCGCGAGAGCAAGATATCGCACATACCGGTGGTGCACGTCGAGGTCCGGTTCCCAAAGTCCTCCTCGTTCTTCACGCCGGGGTACGAGGGGTACGTCAACGGGCAGCAGCTCTCAAAGTCGTCGGTCACCATAGACGACTACTCGCGGGGCGAGGAGCGCGTCGTCCACTTTGTGCTGCTCGAGGACCACCTGCGCCGGATAAAGGCGGCGCTCGAGGCCGTCCCGGACGTGATGGAGTTCGAGCTGCGCTCGACGGACGTGCTCGAGTTCCCGCTGTCCGCGTTCACCCTCGACGAGGAGTTCGAGGTGAGCCTCTCGTGGAACCCCGTCGAGATCGAGCCGGGGTCAGAGACGGAGTTCGTCTTTACCATCCGGGACGGCGCCACCGGCGAGCCGCTGCGCAACTCGGACTATACGATGGTGCTGCTATCCAGCGGGGAGGAGATACACCGCGCGTCGGGCACGGCCCAGATAGGCGGCTACTTTGAGAGGTTCACGTTCTCCGAGGACCACGCGGGGCCCGTGACGGTCCGGTTCGAGGACATACGCGGTACCGGCAAGGAGACGGAGTTCGGGATCGTCGTGGTGCCGGAGTTCGGCCTGCTGTACCTGGTGCTTGCCGCGTCGGCGGCCCCCGCCGTCATAGCGCGACGAGCCTTACGGTGTCCATGTTTCGGTTGGAGCGAAAGTCCGACGCCATCGTCGTGATCCTGGGGGCGTCGCCGTCCACTATGAAGAGCTCCATGCACTTTGAGGCGTCTATCTTGCTGTGGAGGTGCGTCACCACCAGGTCCTCGAACCTGTGGGTGATCCCCGACACGACGTGGTCAAACTCGCCGCCGTGGACCACCAGCAGTATGCCGCGGACCTGCCCCTCGAGGTCGGCCTTCTGCCTCTCCTCGGCCACGAACGCCCGGATGCCGGCCCGGATGGCCTCTGACCTGCCGGAGAAGCCGAGCGACTTTTGGAGCCTGTCAAGCTCCCCGAGTATCTCGTCGTTGAGGGATATCGATACTATGGGCAACCTGCGGGGCACTGGTTATTAAACCACTTATAACTTTAACAGGCAAAATTATTAAGATTCAACAAAAACCTTATTAACCCACCATGCGGGGGCTCCCCATGAAGACTGCGATCATTGCAGGGATCGTCGCGGCTGCAGCCGCGGTGGGAGTGGCCGCCGTCCTGGCCGGCATGGGCCCGGACCAGATGGACGGCCAGATGATGGCAGATGAGATGGCGGACGGCGGGATGATGGCCGACGAGATGGCCGGCGGGATCACGGTGGCCGCATCGTTCCTCCCGATCTACGAGTTTGCTACGGCGGTGGGCGGTAACACGGTATCGGTCTCGCAGCTGGTGCCCCCCGGCGCCGAGCCCCACGACTGGGAGCCGACCGTCCGCCAGGTGCAGGAGCTCCAGGAGGCCGACATCATCGCGATCAACGGGATCCACTTCGAGGAGTGGCTCGGGGACCTTGACGCGTACGGCGGCGCCCTCGTCGACACCAGCGCCCCGGTCGAGGTGATGCACGAGGACCCGCACATCTGGCTGGTCCCCACCAACGCGGCGCTGCAGGCCAGGGAGATCGCAATGGCGCTGGCAGAGATAGACCCCGGCAACGCCGACGAGTACATGTCAAACGCGGATATATTCACCGCCGAGATGGACGCGCTCGACGCGGACATACGGGCCGGCCTCGAGGGCTGCGGCACGGAGTTCGTCACGGCGCACGGCGCCTTTTCCTACTTTGCGGAGGAGTACGGGCTGGTCCAGCACGCGATAATAGCGGGCGGCGACCCGCACGGCGAGGCGTCGCCGCACGACATCGGGGACGCGGCAGCGCACGCGGCGGAGACCGGCTACATACTGGCGGAGTCGCCGTCGAGGCTGGTCGACGCGACGGCGGCCGAGGCGGGCGCCGAGGTGCTGATACTTGACCCGCTGGAGACCAGCGAGGGGCCGTACGAGGATGTGATGCGCAGGAACCTCGGCGTCCTGCAGCAGGCGCTTTGCACGCAATAGAGGTCGAGGGGGTCACCGCGGGGTACCCCCAGGTGCGCGCGCTCGAGGACGTCTCGTTTGCCATCGACGACGGGGACCTGCTCGGGATAATCGGGCCCAACGGCGCCGGCAAGTCCACCCTCTTTGACATACTGCTGGGGCTCAACACCGACTACGAGGGGACGGTGCGCTTCTTCGGGAGTGACATCAGGGGGTCGAGGGACCACCTGCGCCGCACCGGCTACGTGCCGCAGGACCCGGGGTTCGAGTCAAACTTCCCGGCGACCGTCCGGGACGTCGTCTCGATGGGGCTCCGGGGCAAGGACCGCGGCAGGGTCGACGAGATGCTAAAGCGGCTCTGGATACACGAGCTGGGGCTCCGGAGGATCGGCGAGCTCTCCGTCGGGCAGCAGCAGCGCGTCATGATGGCAAAGGCGCTGGTGGGCGAGCCCCGGATACTGGTGCTCGACGAGCCGGCGGCCGGCGCCGACGTGCAGAGCTCCGAGCTGTTCTACAGCATACTGCGCGGGCTCAACGGGGACGGGATCACCATAGTGTGGTCCTCGCACGACCTTGACGCCGTCTCGCGGCTCTCCAACAGGGTGGCGTGCCTGAACAGGACGCTCTTCTTCCACGGCGAGGCGGACAGCTTCTTCTCGGACGAGTCGCTCGTCAGGCAGTACTCGGAGGCGACGATGCAGGCCCACATGAGGGAGCACGCCGATGCTTGAGATACTCGAGTACGGGTTCATGCAGCGGGCGCTCCTCGCCGGCTCCGCCACGGCCGCGCTCTGCGCCGTGATGGGGCTCTTCATGGTGCTGCGCAGGTACTCGCTCTTCGGGGACGCGGTCGCGCACACGTCGTTCGGCGGCATAGCGGTCGGCATGGTGGCCGGCATCTACCCGTTCTGGACCGCGTACGCCGTCTCTGTGGCGAGCGCCATCCTGATAACGAGGATGCGCGAAAAGTTCCAGATATCCGGGGACGCGGCCGTCGCCGTGCTGCTCTCGTCGGGGATCGCCATCGGGCTCACGCTGATAAGCGTGTCGGGGTGGCCGCCGGCCACCGTCCTGGCGTTCCTCTTCGGCAGCATACTGCTGGTGGCGCCCGAGGAGGCGGCGCTCTCCGTCGGCCTCTCGGCCGCGCTGCTGCTCTGCGTCGTGGCGATATACAAGCCGCTCCTGTATACCACCTTCAACGAGAGGCAGGCGCGCGCGGCCGGGATACGGGCGGGCGCCATCAACTACGCCGCGGTGGTGATGGCCGGGATCACGGTGGTCACGTCGGTCCAGCTGGTCGGGGTGCTGCTCGTCTCGGCCCTCTTCGTCATACCGAACGTCACGGCGATGATGTACGGGTACGGCTTTGCGAGGACCGCCGCGCTCTCCTCCTCGATAGCCGTCTCGGTGACGATCTCGGGGATCCTGCTCTCGTACGTGCTGGACATCGCCCCGGCCGGCACCATCGTGCTGCTCTCCATCGGGTTCCTGGCCGCCACGCTGGGGCTGCGGTCCCTCAAGGTGATACCAAGGAGGGCAGGCGGCGCGCATCAGCTGCCGCTCTTGCAAAGAATAGCACGGAGGAGATGATGCCGGCGGCCATCAGGGGGCCGGCAAGCCCATAGTACGGGATGTCAAGCGGGGCCGCCCGCGGCGCCCGGGCGGGCGCCTCTGAGACCGCGACATGCCCGAGCGCGTTTGTCTTTTGCTCGACGAACCAGACGTCCCCGTCCCCGTCGGCCGCTATGAACTGGACGAACGAGGACTCTGCGGGCCCCTGTATCTGGCGGACGCCGCCCCCGGACGGGTCGTGCACGCCGAGCTCGTCCACCTCGTGCTGGGCAAACCAGACGTTCCCGTACCTGTCGAGCGCCATGCCGAACGGGAGCGAGTCGGGGTTGGGGACGGCCACCCTGCCGAACCTGTCAAGCACCGTGTCATAGGAGGCCAGCGAGGCGCCCCCGTGCTCTGAGATCCAGAGCGTGCCGCCGTCAAACAGCAGCGCCTCGGGCGCGTTGAGCCCGGCGTCGGCCTCGCTGTACTCGAGGGTGTCCGGGTTGACCACCCCCAGCGAGCCGGACCCGCTGCCCGTATACCAGATGCCGCCCCCCGGCCCCTCTGCCAGGGCGAACGGGAGCGTGCCGCGCGGGAGAAAGACGGTGTCAAACCCGCCCGTGCCCGGATCATACCTTGCAAGCACGTCCTTGTTTATGATGGATGTCCAGACGGCCCCCGTGCCGTCGACCAGCAGGGATATCGGCGTGTTGGCGCTGGCGCCGCCCTGGAAGGGGATCTCCGTGTACGCCCCGTCCGCGCCAAGGCGCCCGATCCCGTTGCCCGGCGTGTCGACGTACCAGATAGCGCCGTCCGCGCCGGCGCCAAGGAAGGTCGTCGCCTGGCCGGCCGTCCCGTGGGACGTGAACGCGCCGGTCCCCGGGTCGAACTCCCATATGCGCGGCGCAGACGCGTCGCTTATCCAGATGCGGCCGTCGTGGTATACGGGGTGCAGCGGCATCGACGGCTCCGGCAGCTCGTACCTGGTTACCGACGCGCGCACGTCGGAGAGCGCCGGCCTCGCCTCGACGTCCAGTATCACCGACTCGCTCGGCGACGCCGTGCGCCGCGCCTCGACGTCCAGCTGCCACGTGCCGGAGAACCCGAGGACGACCTCGGCCGAGTGGGACCGGCCCTCCCGGGCGACCTCCGCCTCGATGGGGGCGACCCCGCGCAGCGGGTTTGAGACCTTTATCCTCACGTCCGCAAGGTCGCCAAGCGGGGAGCCGTCCGGGCCGGACACGGCGACGCGGACCGTGTTCGTGCCGCTTGAGAGCGGGGATATCTCGACGTCAAAGCGGGCGCCGGCGGTGAACTCTGTAAGGTAGGCCACGCGCGGCCCCTCGTACGCGTCCTGGGCCTCGCCGGCCGGCAGCGTCCCGTTGACCAGCAGGGCGACGACCCCGAGCAGGGCTATGCCCATCGCCGCGTCAACTCGCAGGGCGCGGCGCAGCGGGCGCCGCACCTGCCTGCCGGGGTCGCGCTCGGCCGCCCCCTGGACGCGCCTCTGGATCATGAACCCGGTGGCGGCCATCGCGCCGGCCAGCGCTATCTTTAGCGCGAGCAGCTGCCCGTACAGCGAGGAGGCGGCAAGCCCCAGGTCCGGCTCTAGGATCCACATCAGGGCGGGCCCGGTGACGAGCGCCGCGCCAAGCGACGCTATGAAGACCATCGAGAACCGCGGTATGACGGCAAGCATGGCGCGCTCGCCGAGCGCCGGGAGCACGGCGAACAGCATGTAGATGATGCCGCCTATCCAGGCGGCCGCGACGAGGTTGTGCATGTAGTCGAGCGCGACGGCGGCAGGCTCGCCGGACGCCGCGCCGTGCCCGATGAGCGTGGTCGTCGATATGAGCGCCAGTGACAGCGCCAGCGGGATGGCCTGCGACCTTGCCGTGACGGGCCGCCTGTCCTGGGCGAACCACCACGCGATGAGGGCGGCCGTGAGGACCAGGCGCGCCACCAGGACCGACCCAAAGTACGTGCCGGCCGTGTCAAGCAGCGTGGCGCCCAGCCGGCTGGCCTGGACGGCGATCATCAGCACGTCCGAGGCGAGCACCAGGACGATCCCGGCGCCGGCGACGGCCATGTACCTGGAGTGGTGTGCGCGCGCCGCCTCTGCAATCTGGCCGCCGAGCGCGCCGGGCCTGCACCATATGAGCATGCACGAGATCAGCGCGCCGAGCACGACGGACTGGCCGACGAGCCCGGGGAACCTGGCGCCCGCCTCCGGCAGGAAGACGAGGTCGGCGCCGGCCCCCTCGAGCTGCCCCGGGTCCGCCACGGCGCTGCCCACCGCGAAGAGGAACGCGTCGGGGACGAGGTGGCCGTCCACCTTTGAGAGCACCCTGCTTGACACCGTATAGACGCCGTCCTCTAGCGGCTCGGTGGCGACCGCGAGGGACGTCTCGCCCTCGTGGTACGTGGTGCCGCCCGTGTCGACCCGGTCCCCGGAGCTGTCAAGGACGCGCAGCTCGCTGAACTCGATGTCGACGGGCTCCGAGTAGAATACTATGACGCGGTCGACGCCGGCCGGCGGGTTGGCCTCGAGGCTCGGTATTGTCCTCTCCGTGAACGGGTGGGCGGCCGCGTCGTGCGGGGCCGCCGCCAGGGCCAGCGCGGCCGCCAGCAGGGCCGCAAGTGCGCGGTTCACGCCGCCCCCGGGCCGGCCCCCTATATCAGCTGATAAACCGGCGGGGGGCCGCGGATGCCTCCTGCCAGGGGCCTGCCCGCGCCGTGCTAGGACAGCTTGGAGGCGAACTCGGCCCTGTGCGCCGGATCCGGCCTGCCGCGCCCCATCACGCGCCACAGCTCGTCATATGCCCGCATCGCCTCGTCCCTCGTCATGGCCGCCCTGTTGTTGCAGTACTGGAGGAACGCGAACGAGTCGCTGGCCTCGATGCCGCGCCCGCGTATGACGCTGCGAGCCTTTTTATCATCAGTCAGGATCATCCGTTTTTCATGTATGTTGTCCTCCAACATCAATATGGCCCAAATCAGCCCCCGTTCACCGGGATCCAGTTTTGTCAGGCGCTTATACAGCTTGTTTGATATGTTCCGTATCCTAGCTATCTGCATCATCCCATCCGGACCGGGCTGATATACATTGATGCCCATCCCGGCCATCATGTCGACGAACTCTTGGTGCCCCATGCCGGATATCTGGACGGACAGTCTGATACTGGCCTTGTCTTTTTGGTACAGTGACCGTGCCGCCTCCACTCTGAACTCCTCGTATTCCCCGTACCTTTTGGACTTTTCGGCAAACTCCGGGTGCTGTGAGTAGGTATACGCGACGGCCTCCCTTTCGGTCATGTCATTCATCTGCATCTTCATGGCGGACATCACCTTCCTTACCGGGTCATCGGCCACGTCCCAGGCGCGTCTCGCCATCTCCATACCTTTGTCAGACAGCCGGAGCCGGCCGTCTCTGTCCTCGACTATGCCCCCCGATCTCCTCCACGACTCTAGCGCGCCGTGCAGCTCTTCGCTGTACGGGCCCGTCTCGTGGCTTGCAAACCGCAGCCCCGTGTCCGGGCGCCGCATGGAGACCATGAACATCTCCATCTGCAGGAACGCGGCGCTCTGGACGGGCTCGTTGGGCTTCCCCGTGCCGCCCGGCTGATACATGAACATGCACATATGCCGCTCCGCCCTCCATGCGGGCCCCTTCCCCCGCAGCCGGTTAAAAGCATACCCGGCCCGCCGCCGCCCCGGGGCCCCGGCCACCCGAACATTATATAACGCCGCCCGCCCGGGGCCGCGCATGAGGATCCACGCGGCCGTGGCGCTGCTTCTGGCCGCCGGCATGGCGGCCCCGGCGTACGCGCACACCACGGTGGTGGTGGGCCAGTACGAGATCGAGGCCGGCTGGGGGACGGAGCCGCCCATAGTGGGGATCAGGAACCAGCTGGTCTTCAAGGTGATAGAGCGCGGCGAGTCGGAGGGCACGTACAGCGGGATAACGGGCGCCTTTACGGACATCCGGGCGACCGCCGTGTTCGGGGGCGCCACCAAGGAGATCGTGATGAGCTCCGACCCGCGCCCGGGGTACTATTTCTCGCCGATAATACCCACAAAGACGGGCAGCTACATGGTGGAGCTGGAGGGGCAGATCCAGGGGACGGCCGTGAGCGAGCTGATCCCGATCGAGGACGTGGAGCCGACGTCGCTGCTTGACTTTCCGCCCGCGGCCGGCGCGGGGTCGGCCGACGTCGAGGCGCTCAAGAACGCCGTCACGGCGCTCCAGCAGGACGTCCGGACGGGGGCGGCGGCCCCGGCGGCGGAGGGCGGAGCCCCGTACGACATTGCGATCCTGGGGCTGTCGATATCGGGGGCGGCGATCGTGCTGTCGGCAGTCGCGCTCGCGAGGCGGCGGCAGGGGCCCGCGGCGGCTGCGCCATAAGCGGACCGGGGGGCCGATCCCGGAGGTCTTGGTCAGTCTTCGCCCTCGAGCTTTCTTTCTATGTTGGTTCTTACCTTGAACTCGAAATTGATCAGATTTGGCTTGTTTTATTCTTCATCGTACTCAAATATGACCTTGCATATATTATCAGTCACATACCATCTCTTTGTACCAGTCCCGCATGACACCAAACCATCAAGTTCTCTGATGCTGTCAGCTTTGCCGATCTTTTCCATTAATTTTGTAACCATATCAGTTTGTTGATGCATTACTCTGATGCCTATTAACTCGTGAATAAATCCCCGGGTTACTGTGAGTTCCATCAGGAATTGAGTATGGCGAGGATCTTTCTCATCTTGTCTGCCGTCATTGGAATCTTCTCAGTACCGTGCCTTAGTGACTCCTCCACCAGTTCGGTATCTCTCTCGGTCCACCCGTTCCACGTCTTCCTGTCCCCCGGATCCACCTTGTCCTCCATGCCCCTCACGCATGATCGGGTGTATTATATATTTATTTAATACGTGGCGTGTGGCCATGGGCGTTCCAAGATATTCCCTGCAGGTGGCTGCGATCTAGGGCGATTGGGGAGATCTTGATCAGAGTCCCGCTCATGGAGGCGTCACTTGTAAAGGTATGATACGCTCTTTATCCTGCCATCCGGGTTGGCTCCGCCTTACCACCTTCCTCGTGTTGCAGTCCGGGCGGGTGCACCTGAACCTGTACACCCTTACCTCAGGCGACTCCATCTCGTATACGCCCCTGACGGGCCTGCCCTCCGGTATCCCGTCCCTGCGGAACCTGTGCCTGCATGCCACCATGGCCGGGCTCCGGCCCCCCCGGTGCTATATCCGGATCCCCCGCGGGCGGGGCCCGGGATCACGCCTAGATCCGGCGATCAGCGGACAGGTCGGGAGGGTTTTTATACGACCCTGATCCGGGCCGGGGCGTTGAAGGCGGCCATGGTCTCCCTCTTGGCGGTACTGGCAGTTACCGTTGGTGTCGTAGGTCCTGCGTTTGCGGACCATCCGGAGGTCAGGATCAAGAGCGAGGGCGGTACCAGCACGGCCTGCGTCGAGACCGATACCTGCTTTGAGCCGAGCTCCGTCACCGTGGAGGTCGGAGCCACCGTCATAATGGAGAACACGGAATCGCCGGACATACCGATACTGCACACCTTTACGCATGGCGAGGCGCCGCCAAACCAGCTGCCCGCCGACGAGAGGGCGTTTGATTCAGGGTTCCTGGCAGCCGGCCAGTCCTACGAGTGGGTCCCGGACACGCCGGGCGAGTACCCGTACTTTTGCCTTGCACACCCGTGGATGCTCGGCATGATCACGGTGGTGGCAGCCGGTGAGACGCACGGGGACGGGATGACCGCCTCGAACGAGAACACCAACATGTCCGACGAGCCCGATCCAAGCATGGAGGCCGACGGGAACATGGAGGCCATGCAGGAGGGCGAGAACATGGGCGACGCGATGCCGGGGGACGGCATGGAGCAGATGCAGGAGGGTGAGGCGATGTCAGGTGACGGCATGATGGATGGTGAGATGATGGGCGGCATGGAGATGACCGACGAGGAGCGTATGATGATGGACGAGATGATGGCGGGCATGGTACACGAGCTGGCGGGCGGCGAGCTGATGGTCGCAGTCGACGTCCACTCCGAGGGCTCCGCCGCCGGCGACCAGGTCCCGGTGACAGTCGCCATCGTCAGTCCCGGCAATGCGGGCGCGATGATGCACTATAACTACCGCGTAACCGCGATGCAGATGGGCGAGATGGTAATCGACGAGACTGTCCACTCGCACGACGGCGTCATGGAGGGCGACCTTACAACGGCTCCGCTGCCGGCCGCCATATCCGGTGACGCCCCGCTGGACGTCAGCGTCGAGTTCCTCGGCTTTGGAATCCCCGGCGAGGGCGAGTTTACCGGGCCGGGCATAGGCGAGATGGCCCAGATACAAGAGGTGCCAGAGTTCGGCGTGATAGCAGTGGTGGTCCTGGGCGCGGCCGTGGTAGCAGTCATCGCGGTCACCTCTAGGTCAAGGATCACGCTTACCGCCTGATCATACCAAGGACCCACCCAGTGTCTTTTCATTGGTTCCTTTGCCAAATCCGGTTCCGGCGCCGATTCTGCGATGCGGATACAAGGACAATCCCCCGGGCTGGAGATAATTGGGCGCGGCATCATGGGCCCGCATGCTTTTAATGCCTCCTTTTTCCACCTGGCTCGTGGACCCATTCAAGCCCGGCTGGCTTTACAGGCTGGCAGAGGAGAACGAGAAAGAATGTGAAAAGATCCCCCGGTGGCAAAAGGACATGGTAAGGAGGGTTCTAAAACACGACGATGGCGGCGAGTAAGGCACCGCCGGATCCGGCACGGCCTGACCCGCGCCCGTCCAGGTAAAAAAAATGGGGAGTGGGCCCTCAGGCCCTCTCCATCCACTCACAGTCCTCGGCGGCCTTTGGGGCTCCCTGCGCATAGACGGTGCTGTCGTCCTGCGGCCCCGGCTCGGAGTGGGCCTGGCCCTCCTCCACGTCGGGACCTGCCGCGTCAAGATCCCTCTGGATCTCCGCCTCCGTCCACTCTGGCTCCTGCAGCGTGTCGATCATCTCGAACTCGTCTGCGGGGTCAGGCGAATCGGAGGGGCTCGGGTTCTCGAACGAGGCCGGCTCCCCGCCGTCGTCGTTGACGTAGACCATCCTCTCGGGCCCCTCGGACGCCTCTGCAACCAGCGTGGATGCCGAGGCGCCGAGCGCTGCCGCCGCCACCAGAAAGATGCCGGCAATCGTCGCCTTCATGGATGACGCATGCGCCGTCACCGGATAAAACCCCTTTGCGCCCGCGCCGGATCCGGGCGGGCGCCCGCGCCGGGGGCCCCCCGAGCTTACCCCCGCGGTACGTCCCGCACGGCGGACCCTGCCGTGTTCGGCGCGTTCGACGTTTATAGATCGGGGGCCGCCCCGTGGACCGCGGGGTTCACGGCCGGCATGCCCGGCATGAGGG
>UYNY03000024.1 GCA_900620265.3 Nitrosopumilaceae archaeon
TCATCCTGCAGTCGGCGCCGGCAGACGAGAGCAGCCCGAGCAGCTGCCGGTCCGAGACCTCGGCCTCGGCGTCCCCGATGTAGGCGGCCACCTCCTTTACGTCGCCGCTGCCCTCCTTTATCCCCGTGTAGGCCCCGACGGGGTCCCCGAACGGGAACGCCTTTTTTACGGCCCCGTCCTCGGCCACTATTATCCCGAGCTCTGCAAGGTGTATCCCGTACACGGGCGGCGCGTCCGGCGCCGCCCTTAAAAACGGTGCCGGGGGCCCGGGGCACGGCGCATGCCGCGGAGGACGGCGGCGGGCCTGCGCCCGTGGATCCCCCGGCCGGGTACCCTACCCTGCACGGCGCCCCCGGCGGGCGCCGCCGCGAGGGATCCGCGGGACTGTCCGAGGCGCGCGCCCCGTCCGGGTACGGGCCGGGGTGCTCCAGGCGGGCGGCAGGCCCTGGCACGGGCGAGCACCGGCCGCGGATCCCCCGCGGATCCAGTCGCGGATCCAGTCGCGGATCCCGCCGGGGGTCCGGCCGCTGGATCGGGCCGGAACCAAGCGTGCGGCGGCGCCCCGCTATGTTAATAAGATTGGCGCGTCGGTGCCGGCGCATGGCGCTGTTCGAGGTGCCGGCCGGGGTTCTGGGCCGGCTCGGCCCGGAAGAGTCGGTGGATCTGGCAAGGCGCATCATATCAGAGGACGCGCGCAAGACCGGGCTGCCCGCGGCCAATTTTAGCATGTCATCTAACACCGGCGCGCCGGACGGCGGGGTGGGCGGAATCTTTAGGGGGGCGGGCCGGGACAGCGTCCACGGCATGATAAAGAAGGGGACCACGTGCTACCAGGTAAAGTCCGGCAGACATCCGCTGAACGAGGAGAACGCCGGGAGCCTACTGTTTGCCGGCGGCTCCCTCAAGGACGGCATAAGGTCGTGCCTTGATGCCGGCGGCACGTTTGTAGTGGTGCTGACCGGGGAGGATCCCACCGAAAAGGCCGTGGACGGGTTTCTTGCACACGTTGCCCGCATGCTTGAAGTAGAGTCGCCCGCATACAAGGGCGCAAGGGTCGAGGTCTGGGGCCAGTCTGCCATCATCGACATACTCGGGGCGTTCCCGATGCTGCGCGCATGCCTGCTCGGCCTGGAGGAAAGTATGCCGCTTGATTATGACAAGTGGCTGGGGCTGTCGGACGTGGGGTCGCGCAAGCTCTTCCTTGGAGCCCTCCAGGACGCGCTCATAGGGCGGGTCCGGGACGAGCTGAGCGCGGACCGGCCCGTGAACCTGCGGGTGGTCGGCGCGCCGGGCATCGGCAAGACCAGGCTGGTGCTGGAGGCCGTCGGCCATGAGGGCCTTAGGGGCCGGGTCGCGTACTATCGGAACCCCGAGGACTCCAAGAGATCCCCCTTCCTGTATCATGCGATGGACTCAAAGTTCCCGTGCATCCTGGTAGTGGACGAGTGCACCAGGTACGAGGCGGGGGATCTGTGGGCTTTCGTGAGCGCGGCGGGCCCGCAGATAAAGCTGGTGACAATCTACAACGAGCCTGAGGAGCATCCCGGCGAGCGTTCCGACAAGACGACGATCAATGTACCGGGGCTCGGATCCGCCCAGATGCTGGATATCCTGCGCACGTATACGGACAAATCGAGCGTGCCTGGCATGGACGAGGCCCTGGAAAGGTGGGCCGCGTTCTGCGGCACATCGCCCCGGGCGGCCCACATCGTTGGCGCAAATCTTGCAAGTAACCCAAATGACATACTCAGGCAGCCCGACAGCGTGCCGGTATGGGAGAGGTGTATTGCAGCCCGGTCGGAGATCGGCACCGATATCTATAACAACCGGCGCCGGGTGATGATGTGGCTGAGCCTCTTCAAGAGGTTCGGATACGGCGGGGGTTACCAGAAGGAGCGCGACGTGATGGCCGGGCTGGTGGAAAAGTACACCAATATGGATCCCACCACGTTCCGGGAGACGGTGAACGCGCTCAGGGACATGAAGATACTGCATGGCCGGAACACGCTGTACATAACCCCGATGCTGCTGCACGTATACTTTTGGAAACAGTGGTGGGATACATACGGCGAGTCAGAGATGTCCGAGGTGCTTGACGCGGTCGGGGCCGGTCCGGGGAGCCTGTTTGGATCCTACTGTGAGATGTTCGCCCATGTGCGCCAGTTGAAGGCATCGGATCCGCTGATCCGGAGCTTGCTGGGACCCGGCGGGTTCTTTGACAAGCACGGGGCGTTAAAGACCCGCCTTGGCGCGGATTTTTTTGATCCTGAGCAGGGCTGACCGGTGCTCCGGACTGGCGTGCCTTGAGAGGTTCCTGGGCGGGATCCCGGAGGGGCGCCTGCCGGAGTTCAGGGCCGGGCGCAGGATGGCGGCGGCCCTGGATGCACCGGGCCCTAGAAGGTCGATCTTTTGCACCAGTGACTCTACGGCGCCCCTTGTTAAAAGGCCGGGCTGGATGCCGTACCTGTGCACGACGCGGCCGTGGATCCACGCGATCCTCCGCGGCCGGTCCTCAGTCATCTAGGGCGTCGAACACTTCCTTGTATTTTTCCATGCTCTCATCGGCGAACCTCTTGACCTCCCTCTCCTCGTCCCCCATGTCCTCACCGGCAGACCCTTTGGCCTCCTCGCCTTCCATGTCTCCGGGATCCCGTTGTATTATATTTAAACCATCTAGTCATTATGGTACTGCCTATAATTCAGGCCTTGAACATGCCCACGCCCTGCTGCCGCCTCCGGCACCCGGTTCGGACACGGAGGGCCGCCACC
>UYNY03000025.1 GCA_900620265.3 Nitrosopumilaceae archaeon
GCCGCCGTAGCATGGATCTGCCCGAGGCCCTGCCTTTTGCGGCCGGCATAGCATCGTTTCTGGTCGCGGCCGGCATGGCCGCCTGGATATCGAGGCAGCCTGCCGGCACCCCCCAGATGGCCGAGATATCAGAGGCCGTCCGCGTCGGGGCCGCCGCGTTCCTGAGGCGCGAGATGAAGATAATCGTGCCGGTGGCCGCCGTCCTCTCGGCGGTCATCGCCGTCCTGCTCCAGCCCTCGAACGGGATAGCGTTCGCGGTCGGCGCCGCCCTCTCTGCGGTCGCCGGCATCATCTCGCTAAAGATAACGGTAAAGGCGGCGGTCCGGGCTGCCAACATGAGCAGCAGCGGCCTCGGCAGGACGTTTGCAGTCGCGTTCCGCGGCGGTGCGACGGTCGGCCTGGCCGTCCCCGCCATGGCACTGCTTGCCATAACCGGGCTGTACCTCGTGTACCAGGACCCGATAGCGGTCGCCGGCGTCGGGATCGGCGCCAGCCTGATAGCCCTGTTCATCAGGATCGGCGGCGGCATATTCACAAAGGCCGCAGACATGGGCGCCGACCTTGTCGGCAAGGTCGAGGCCAACATACCGGAGGACGACCCGCGCAACCCGGCCACCATCGCCGACAACGTGGGGGACAACGTGGGGGACGCGGCCGGCATGGGGTCGGACGTCTACGAGTCGTACATCGTCACCATACTGGCCTCGCTGCTCATAGCTGCCCTCATCGGGGCCCCCGAGCTCTTCCTCTACCCGATACTGGTCGGCTCCGCCGGCATGATAGCCTCGATAGCCGGCGTGGCGATAGTCAGGTCCGGCAACATCACGGATGTGATGCGGCCGCTTGACATATCGTTCTACGTCTCGGCCGCCATCGCGATCGCGCTCAACTATGTCTTCCTGTCCTACGTGGCCGGCCCGTCGCCGGCCTCGCTGGCCCTCTTTGGCACCACCGTGATAGGCGTGGCGCTCGTCCCCGTGATCCAAAAGATAACCGACCAGTACACGAGCTACAAAAAGGGCCCCGTCTCTGAGATCGCCGCGTCCGCAAAGTGGGGGTACGCCTCGCTCACCCTGATGGGGATCATAAAGGGCATGCAGTCGACCGGCCCGTTCATGATCGCCATAGTGGCTGCCATCATCGCCTCGTACGTGCTGGCCTCCTCGGCGGCCCCGGAGGGCGCCGACCCCGTCCTGTACGGGATATTCGGCACGTCGCTCACCGCGATGGCGATGCTGAGCCTGGCCGGGATCGTCCTTAGCATCGACGCGTTCGGCCCCATCGCAGACAACGCCGGCGGGATAGTCGAGATGACCGGCATGGGGGAGGAGAACCGCAAGGTGACCGACGAGATAGACGCCGTCGGCAACACGACAAAGGCAGTCACAAAGGGGTTCGCCATAGCAAGCGCGGCGCTCGCGGCCCTTGCCATGATCCAGGCGTTCCAGTTCGAGGCCTCGCACGTCTTTGGCGGCGTGGACCTTGACTACGGGCTCACCAACCCCGCCATCATCGTGGGGCTGCTCGTCGGCGGGCTCGTCCCGTTCATCATCACCGGCCAGCTGATAAACGGCGTCTCGCGCGCGGCGGGGCGCATGGTCGACGAGGTGCGCCGCCAGTTCAAGTCGGATCCGGGGATCCTTGATGGCAGCTCAAAGCCCGACTATGCAAGGTGCGTCGACATCGCGACGGCCGCCTCGATACGCGAGCTCTGGAAGCCGGCCGCCGTCGCCATCGCCGCCCCCATAGTCCTCGGCGTCCTGCTCGGGCCGTCGGCCGTCGCCGGCCTGCTGATGGGGTCCGTCGTGACGGGGATCCTGCTGGCGTACCACCTTGCCAACACCGGCGGCGCGTGGGACAACGCCAAAAAGCTCGTCGAGATGAGGGGCGAAAAGGGCACCGAGGAGCACAAGGTGGCGGTCGTCGGGGATATAATCGGGGACCCCTACAAGGACACGGCGGGCCCGGCGCTCAACACGGTGATAAAGCTACTCAACACGATAGCAATCGTCTTTGTCTCCTCGTTCGTGGCGGTCCTGTCCATCTAGGACTGCTTGTCCAGCTCGTCTATCCTGGCCCGTATGTCCGCCTCCAGCGTGGGGCGGTGCTTTTGGCAGAACCCAAAGTACCCGTCCACCGTCTGGATGCATCCGCACATCCACCTGGTCTCTACGTCTCCCTCGACGGTCCAGCGGGCGTACCTGCTCCCTGCCATGCCCGGGCGACGGCGCGCGGCGTGATTTAAAGCATTCATAAAAAAATGGGGGGATGGGGGCGTGCCTAGTTGCAGCCTTCCATCTTTTGGATGTAATAGCCCTTTTCGGTGATCTCCTTCTCGACGTGCTCGGGGGCCCCCTGGGAGTGGCAAAAGCTGCACTCCTTTGAGGTCATCTCCGCCCCGGCCTCGCCTACGGAGGCGAGCCACTCCTTGCCATACGCTATGGCCTTGTCGTGGTCCTTTACGCCGGTGATCACGTCAAAGTGCATCGTGCGGCCGTCAGAGGCCTTTACGTACGTGTCGTAGACGTGTACTTCCATGCGGGGCCCCCGCGCGAGGGGCTATTTAACTCAAAACGCCCCGCGGGGGGGCCGGCACGCGCCCCCCGCGTCCTAAATCTGCCTTGCTCCCCCTCCCGGATCCGGGGCCCCTACGTCCTGCGTATGCCGACCTCCCTCACGCCGCCGGCTGCCTCGTAGGCGGCAAACGCCCCGTCGACCCCCGAGTAGATGACCCAGGGGACGGCGTTTGCGGCCATGTACCTCTCGTCGGTCGCGGACGGGCGCGCGGCCGAGGCCGGGTGCGAGTGGAATATCCCGACGACCTCCTCGCCGCGCCCCTCGGCCGCCCCGTATATCTCAAGCAGCCTCTCAGGCCGTATCGAAAAGCTGGCCCCCGACGCGTCGGCGTTCTCTGCAAGCTCTGCCCGCGCGACCCGCCTGCCCCTCCCGAGCAGCACGGCGCACGCCTCGTGGGGGCTCGACCTCCTGGCGTGCGCCTCTAGCTCCCCAAGCACGGCGCCCGGTATCTCGATCATCAAGGCGCAGTTACTGTGACGGTCCCTATCATCCACGGGTGCAGCGTGCAGATGTACTCGTACGTGCCCGGCTCCTCGAACACCTGCTCGAACGTCCCGCCGGCGCTGATGATCCCAGAGTCAAACGGGCCGCCGACGGTCCCGGCGACCGTCCCGTCGGTGGTCCCCGACGCCGTGTGCAGCGTGGGATCCTCGTTCTCCCATAGCACCTTTCCGCCGGCCGGTATCGACACCTCGGCCGGCTCATAGTACACCTGCCCCTCCGATACCGTGGCCGCCCCCTCCGGTATGACCACCACCGCGTCGGGGCCGGCGGGATCGGTGATCTCAAGCGTGCTTGTCATCCACGGGTGCACGATGCAGATATAGTCGTACGTCCCCGCCTCGAGCGCCGACGTGTCAAGCACGTACGTGTCGCCGGTCGCCACAAGCCCCGTGTCAAACGTCTCGCCGAGGTCCGCCGAACTGGTGGCAGTATGCGCTACAATGTCGGCGTTGAACCATCCTAGCAGCTGCCCCCGCTCGACCGTGATGCCGTCCGGATCATAGTCGGGCGCCCCGTCCACGTCCGACCCCTCGAGCATCGTCACCACGACGTCAGGCTCCAGCACCGGCTCCTCCTCGACGGGCGCCGCCTGGGGCACCATGTACGTGTCGGGACTGACGAACCCGAACGCCACCCACATTATTATCCCGGTGGCCGCCGCCATGGCCGTTATCGACCCGATCGGCTTTACCACCTTTGGATGCTTCATCGCAAGGTATGCTATGATGATCGCCGGGAAGGCTATCCCCATCAGGACGCCTGCCAGCGTCAGGGTGTAGCTTGACGACCCGTACGAGAGGGCGAACGCCCCGAACCCCAGCGCTATGGAGAGGATGACGAGGGTGGTCGCCTTTGCCCGGTTGCTGGTCGAGATCCCCCCGTCCAGTATGCCGGCTGCCAGGAAGATCAGCCCCACGAACATCGTGAGCCCCGAGAGGGCGTGCATGCCGTCTATGAACGTGTGGGCGATCTCGGCGTAGGAGAGGACCACGCCGGCAAGCCCGATCGACGTGAGTCCCATCCCGGGCATCATGAGGTCCCAGTTGCTCATCTGCCCCGCCCGCACGCACCGATATACTTATTCCTTTTGAAGGGCGGCGCAGGGTGCCGCGCCCGGACGAAGGGATTAAAAGGCTGCGCGGGGGGCCCCGGTGGGGTTGGGGTTACGAGAGATATCCGAGGTCTCAAAGCCCCGGATCGTGGTGCTGCTGGTGATAACCGCCGTGGCCTCGATGTACGCGGCGGGCCAGATCTCAGGCGATCCGCCCGGGGCGTGGGCCTACCTCCACATCGTGGTGGCCGGGGCCGCGGCATCGGCCGGATCGAGCGCCCTGAACCACTATTACGACCGGGACATCGACCCCCGCATGTCCCGGACCCGCTCCCGGCCCATCCCGTCGGGCCGGATGCCGGCCCGGCACGCCCTCGTCTACGGGGTCTCGGTCAGCTGCGCCTCGGTCGTCTACGGGTACTTTTTACTCAACCCCGCCTCGGCCCTCTTTATCGCGGCCGGCATCTTCTCGTACGTGGTCATCTACACGGCCTGGCTCAAGCGCCTCAACACGTCGAACATCGTGATAGGCGGGATCGCCGGCAGCGCGGCCGCCTGGGCCGGGTGGGCCGGGGCCACCGGCACGCTCGACCTGCTGGGGTTCCTCGTCGGGTTCTTGGTGTTCGTCTGGACGCCGTCGCACTTTTGGTGCCTTGCAATGAAGATGCGCGACGAGTACGCGCAGGCCGGCGTCCCCATGCTGCCCGTCGTCGTCGGCATGCAAAAGACCTCAAAGTACATACTCGTCAACACCGCCATACTGCTGCCGTACTCGCTGGCGCTGCTGCTGGTGCCCGGCGGCCTCGGCGCAGCGTATGCTGCGATAGCGGCCGCCTCCGGCGGGCTGATGCTGGTCTACCACTACCGCCTCTTGAGGACCCCGACGCCAGAGTTCGCGTGGAAGGCGTACAAGGTGACGGCGCCATACCTTACGGTGATATTCGCGGCCGTCGCCATCGACGCGGCGCTCGGCGCCCCGCTGGCCTAGCCCCTGCCGACGCCCGGAAAGCTCGCCTCATAGTCGCGCTCGCCGCCGCGCTCCTCCTGCGGCTCGGGGACGCACGCCTCTATCCTGCGCTCGTCCTTTGTCATCCATGAGACGCGCGCAAGCCCCATTATCTCAAGGTCCAGCAGCGTCTTGTCGAACCTGTCCTGCGGGACGGGATCCCCCTTTCTTGAGAGCGCCTTTTGCAGGTCGGCATCGGTCATCGAGCCTGCCGCCTTTATCGCCTCATGCATCCGGTTCCTCAGCGGGAGCGTCATCCGTAGAACGCCTCGCTCCTCGGGATCGCGTTAGATATACCTTCCCGCACCGACGAGTACCACCTGTCCACCTCCCTCGTTATGGAGGGCCTGACGCGGCCCAGGGCCCCGTCAAAGTCGGCGCTCGACACCATGGCCGACCCGCGCCCGATGGCCCCGACGGCCGCCTCCCTGCAGAGGGCCGCAAGGTCGGCCCCCGTGTAGTTCTTGGTGGCCACGGCTATCTCCCGCAGGTCGACGTCCTCAAGCGGCATGCCCCCTGCCAGTATCCGGATTATCTCCAGCCTGCCCTGCTCGTCGGGCGGCTCTGCATAGACGGCAAGGTCCAGCCTGCCGGTCCTCAGCAGCGAGCCGTCAAGCATGTCCGGCCTGCTGGTCACCCCCACGACGGCGACGCCGGCCGGCGCCCCCTCGATCTCGGTGAGCAGCTGGCTGAGCACCGACTCGGCGGCCCCCCCCTCGCCGGTCCTCCCCCTTGCAAGCGAGTCGACCTCGTCAAGTATCACGACGCACGGGGCTGACGACTTTGCCTTTTTGAAGATCTCGCGCACGGCCTTCTCCGACTCGCCGGTCCACCTGCTGAACACCTCGGGGCCGCGCACCAGTATCATGTTGGCGCCCGTCTCGGCCGCCAGCGCCCTTGCAAGCAGCGTCTTGCCGCAGCCGGGCGGCCCGTAGATGAGCGCCCCGCCTGGCGCCCTGACCCCCATCCTCGAGAACCTGTCGGGGTCGGAGACGGCGGCGGCCAGGTTGTCTGAGAGCGTCTTCTTTGCTCCCGCCAGCCCCCCCACGTCCTTCCACATCACGCGCGGCCTCTCGACGTAGAACTCGCGCATGGCCGTCGGGACGATGACGCGCATGGCCTCGTAAAAGTCGACGGCCTTTATCTCCATGGACTGGAGCACCCCCGACGGGATCCTCTCCGTCTCGAGGTCTATCTCCGGCAGGTACCTGCGTATCGCCTTGAGGGCCGCCTCCCTGCACAGCGACTTTATGTCGGCGCCCGTGTAGCCGTGCAGCTCGGCGGCAAGCTCCTGCAGGTCGACCGAGGAGGCCACCGGCATCCCCCTGGCGTGTATCTGGAGTATCTCGAGGCGCCCGTCGGCGTTGGGGACCGATATCTCAAACTCGCGGTCGAACCTGCCCGGCCTCCGCAGCGCCGGATCCACCCCCTCGGGCCTGTTGGTGGCGCCCAGCACCACCACGCCGCCCCGGTCGTCGAGGCCGTCCATGAGGGCCAGCAGCTGCGCCACCACCCTCTTCTCGACCTCGCCGTACGCATCACCCCTCCGCGGCGCTATGGCGTCCATCTCGTCTATGAATATGATGCTCGGCGCGTGCTCCCTTGCCTCCTTGAAGATCTCCCTCATCCGGGCCTCGGACTCGCCATAGTACTTGTTCATTATCTCGGGGCCGTTGACCAGGAAGATCCGCGCCTCTGACTCGCTGGCAAGCACCCTTGCAAGCAGCGTCTTGCCGCAGCCGGGCGGGCCGTACAGCAGTATCCCGCCGTGCGGCTCGATTCCGAGCCTCTGGAAGAGCTCGGGGTGCCGCAGCGGGAGCTCGACGACCTCGCGCATGGCGCCCACCTCCTTTGCGAGCCCGCCGACCTCCTCGTAGGTGGCCCGCGGCCTGCCCGGCCCGCCGCCGCCCTCCGTTATGGCCACCTGCGTGGACCTCTCGATGCGGACGGCGCCGGCCGGCGAGACCTTTGAGACGACAAAGTCCATCGGCCTTGCAAGGATGGTCACCGATATCTCGTCCCCCTGGACGAGCGGGAGCCCCCTGAGGCGCCCCTTTACGAACTCTGTGAACTCGTTGTCGGTGTGCGCCGGCCCGCCCGACGGCGCCAGGGAGACGGACCTTGCCGGCCTCGCCTGCACGCGCCTTGCGCGCACGACGTCGCCGAGCTGCGCCCCGGCGTTCTTGCGCGTCTGCCCGTCGATGCGGACGACGTCCTGGTGCTTTTCGTCCTCGTCGGCCGGCCAGAGCACGGCGCAGCTGGTGCCCGATCCCGATATCTCGACGATGTCGCCGGGGGACGCCTTTAGCGCGTCCATTATCCCCGGCCCCACGCGCGCCCTCTTCTTGCCGACGTCGCGCTGCTTTGCCTCGCCGACGCGCACCTGGAGCGCCCCGATCCCGCGGGCCATCCTACTTCATGTCCACCGACATGCGGCTCATGTTGAGGACCTCAAACTCGCTCACGCCGCCGGCCCCCCTGGCCGCCGCCTCGAGCGCGTCCATCTGCCCCTCCCTGTCATCTAGCACGAACTCGGCCTTTAGGAACTTTAACCCGAACGCCAGCGGCTCCTCCGTGTGCCCCCTCATGCTCATCCCCTCCGGCAGGGCCGATCCCACGTCGGCGGCCATCCGCGCAAGGTCCGTCTCGGTCCCCTCCGGGAGGATCTTTGCGACGACCAGTATCCGGGCCATCCTCAGGGCCCCTCAAAGCCGCACTTTGGGCAGGCGTACTCGCGCGCCGCCTCCCTGCAGCTCTGGCACCTCCATATCCTCTCCTCGCCGCAGTCGGGGCAGTCAAACTTTACGCACTTGTCGTTGGGCATGACGTGCCTCTTGCAGCAGCTGCACCTTGGCAGCGATATCGTCGATGACATGCGTGGCGCCGGCCCGGCCCGTTTCATTTATAGCTTGCCGAGCAGCCGCCTCGCCTGCCCGGCGGCGATCCCGCCGGCCGCCTCGAGCAGGCCCCCCGCCCCGAGCAGCCCCGCTATGGCCCCGGCGTGAAAGTCAAAGTCCGAGCCGGCCGAGATCGAGGCGGCCGCCTCCGGGGTCACCCTGCGCAGCAGCCTCTCGATGGCGCCGTTCCCGAGGCGCTCGAGCGCCGCCCTTGCAAGCGACTGGCGGCGGAACTCGGGGCCGAACCTTGACATCCAGGCCCCCCGGTACCCGTCGAGCGCCCCGGCCTCGCCTGCCAGGCTGGCGGCGGCGGCCCGGCCCGCCATGATCCCGCCCATCCCGCTCGTGAAAATGCCGCCGGCCGTCGTCGGCTTTGCCTGGCCGGCGGCGTCGCCGGCCACCAGGATGCCGTCCCGGGTGAACGACCCTATGGGGCCGCCGACCCAGATGGGCGCGTGTATCTTTCTTGTGACCGCGCCGCCCCTCTCTCTTATTATCCGGTCGACGGCGGCCGCGGCCCCGCCGCCCCTGCGCGCGGCGCCCACCCTGCCGCGCCCCGCCCCCTCCGGTATCACCCACGCAAAGAACCCCGGGTACCTCTCCTGATCCAGCATGACGCGCACCTGGCCGCGCCGTATCCAGGGGGCCGCCACCTCGTACTGGGAGGACGGGATGACCTGCGACCTGTCCCTTGATGCCAGGGTGCCGGCGCCGCGCGCGTCGACTGCCACCCTGCACGGTACCTCTGACGTCCTCGTGGATATGGACGAGCCCGTGATCCTCGTCACGGTGCTGCCCACCTCTATCTCTGCGCCCGCGCGCGCGGCCTGCCTTGCCACCTGCTTGTCAAGCTGCCGCCTGTCCACCTGGGCGACCCGCTGCCTCTGCGCGTCAAGCTCCACCTCCCGCCCCGACGGCGACTCGATGACGGCCGACGTTGCGTGCCCCCGGAGTATGTCGGGCGACGGGATGATCCCGAGCTCCGAGAGCCCGGCCAGGCTGACAAGGCCGCCGCAGTGCTCGGGCGTCCCCACCTCCATGTCCTCCTCGAGCACCGCCACCGAGAGGCCGGCGCGCGCAGCCTCGCGCGCGCACAGCAGCCCCGCTATGCTGCCGCCGGCGACCGCCACGTCGTACACGGGGCCGGGAGGGGCGCGATTGCTTTAAAAGCCTTGATCGGGGGCGCCGCCCATGGAGGTAAAGCAGGTCATCGCGGTGCGGACCGACCTCGGGATGGGCCGCGGCAAGCTGGCCGCCCAGGTGGGCCACGCGTGCGTCATGGGGGCGGAACGGGTCCGGCTCTCAAGGCCCGAGTGGTACGAGGGGTGGCAGGGGCTGCAGATGAAGGTGGTCGTCCGGGTGGACGGGATGGACGGCATCGACGACGTGCGCCGCCGGGCCGCCGACGCGAACCTGCCCTGGTCGCAGGTCGCCGACGCCGGCAGGACCCAGCTCGAGCCGGGGACGGTGACCTGCATATCCGTGGGGCCTGCCCCCTCGGATCTCGTCGACGGGGTGACGGGGGATCTGCGGCTGCTCTGATAAAGATATAACGAGGCGCGCCGGGCCGCGGCCCGTGGTGATACCATGAGGAAGGACCGCCCAAAGCGCAAGGGCCCGTTCATGAAAAAGCAGACAAAGGGGATAGTGATGTTCGCCTTCCTCGGCGGGATAATGGCCACCTCGGGGGTCGTCATCGGCATACCGGGGACGCAGCCGGAGCAGGGCCCCATGCAGGCCTCGGCCGACCCGTCCGAGTACTATCCCGTCGAGGAGCGGCCACGCTTCTGCGGGACCGACGAGGCATCGTCCACGCCGTACGTCACAGAGTACGAGATCCCGACCCCGTGCACCAACCCCGTCGGGATAGCAGTCGACGGGGACGGCGCCGTCTGGTTCGCACAGGCCAACACCGGCTCGCTCGGCAGGTTCGACCCGTCCAACGGGACGTTCACGCAGCTGACCAACCCGAGCTGGCAGGCCGGATCCGCCACCAACTCGATGATGTGGGGCGCCGCGGCGGCCCCCGACGGGTCCGTCTGGTATACCGAGGACAGGTTCAACTCGATATGGCGGTACTCTGCCTCTGACGACCAGTACACGAGGTTCGCGCTTGCAAACCCGGGGCAGAACCTGCTGCCGCAAAAGATCGCCTTTGCCGGATCGCAGATAATAGTGAACGACTTTCTGAGGGAGCTGCCCGCAGGCGACACGTCCGCGAGGAGCGGCCTCATACTCTTTGACCCCGCGCAGGACCCGCTGTCAGTCTCGTACGTGACGGTCCCCCCGCCCAACTCGTTCGGGCTCACCTCGGGGTTTGCCATCGACGGGAGCCTCATCTGGTATACGAACTGGGACGGCGTCTCGCCGGGGTTCCTGGTGCGGTTTGACAGGGACGCGTACGAGTCGGCCGGCGCGGCGGCCGGCGAGACGGTCGACACCGTCAGGTTCACGTCAAGCTACAACCTGCCGGACGGCCTGCTAAACCCCAACGGGATAACGCAGGCGGCAGGGCGCCTCTGGATGGCCGATACGGCCTCGTCGTACTTTTTCAGCTTTGACCCCGTGACGGAGCAGTTCACGAGGTACGTGACGTCGGTGCCGAGGCCTGACGCGTACGGCAACCACACCGGGGTCGTGCTGGACCCGCAGAGCAGGCCCTACTGGATGGTCTCAGACGGGCAGGACAGGGTCGCCTTCAACGAGCAGACGGGCAACGCCATCGGGCTCTTTGATCCGGCCACGGAGGCGCTCGTCGAGTACAGGGTGCCCTCCTCGAACCCGTTCTGGTCGGACTGCGAGCCGGCCACCGGGCTCCCCATAGAGGACTGCGGGCTGGCCCAGGTGCTCGACATCGCCGCCGACGGGGACCGCATATGGTTCACGGAGTGGGTCGAGAACGCACTCGGGATGGTTGACACGTCGGCGCCCCTCCCGTTCGGGATATCGCTTGACGCGTCGTCGGTGGAGGCCGTACCGGGCGGGTCGGCGTCGGTATCGTATGCGGTCCCGCCGTCTGCAGAGCCGGTCGCCTCCTCGGCGCACGAGGGGATAGGGGTGGCGCTGGGGATGGAGGGCGGCGCCGCGCGGGCGTCGGTCACGGTGGGGCCCGGCGTGCAGCCGGGCGAGTACAAGGTGCTGCTTGGCGCGCGCGACGCCGATGTCACCATATCGCGATACCTGACAGTGGTAGTGCGGTGAACGCGGCGGACAGGGCCGCCGGGATGCTCGTGTACGGGACCGGCACGCCCGGGTGCGGCGGCCGGATAAGGTCGTCGCCTGACGACTTCAAGGTGCGCGAGGTGCTCTCGGAGGCTGCGCTGCGCGAGATAGGGAGGGGCGGAAGATACGCAGTCTACCTGCTGCGAAAGCGCGGCATCGACACGATGCACGCAATCCGCGAGGCCCGGTCCGCCACGGGGCTGCGCCTAAAGGCGCTCGGGCTAAAGGACGCTGACGCCGCGACGGTCCAGTTCGTCTCGTCGACCAGGGCCGGATCCCACGCGCCGGCCTCCGGGGCAAGGTGGTCGCTCGAGGCGGCCGGCTCTGCGCCGCGGCCGCTCTCTGCAGGCGACATGGAGGCAAACGAGTTTGAGATAACGATCCGGGGCGCCGCCCCCGCGCCGCCCCCCGACGTCTCGCGCCTGCCCAACTTTTACGGCAGGCAGCGGTTCGGCTCCTCGAGGCCGGTGACGCACCTTGTCGGGCGCCACATCGTGCGCGGGGACCTTGGCGCGGCCGTCGCCGAGCTGACCACCTGGGAGGGGGCGCCGGACGGCGCCGAGGCGCGCCTTGCCGCCATGCCGCGCTGGATGGACGCGGAGCGGGCCGTCCTCTCGGAGATGATCCGGACGGGGGACCCGCTGCGGGCCATGCGCGCCGCGCCCGTCCAGTCAAGGCGCCTCTACGTGCAGGCGTACCAGTCGTATATCTTCAACCTGGCTCTGAGCGCGGCAGTCGTGGCGGGCGAGGACCTCGGGCCCGCGGACGGCGACGTCTGCTACGGGGCCGGGGGGCGGCTCTCAAAGTACTCGGGGGACCCCTCGCAGTCGGCCACGATCCCGCTTGCCGGCCACTCGTACTATGCGAGGACGCGCTTTGACAGGTACGTGGCGCAGGCGATGGGGGGCGAGGACGTGCGCCACGCCGGCTTTGCGGCCGGGGAGCTCGGCGAGGCCGCGTGCGAGGGCGGGTTCCGGCAGGCGGCCATGACCTGCACGGGGTTCTCGATGGAGGGGGGCGTGGCCCGGTTCAGGCTCTCGCGGGGATCGTACGCGACGGTCCTGCTGCGCGAGGTGGTAAAGCCGGAGGATCCCGGCGCAGCTGGGTTCTAGCTCAGCTTGATTGGCCCCGCGGGCAAGCTAACCTTGAGCACGCCCCTTTAACGATCCGGGGGCGAGGCCCGCCCCGTTGGACGGGTGGGATGACGGATACGGCGGCCGGGTGGGCGCGCGCGGCCACCTCGGGCTGCTGGTCTTCGTGGGCGCCGCCCTCGCCTCGGTCGCCGTCTTTTGGGGGCTCTACCCGCAGATAACCGCCGCCAACTCTGGGTCCCCGCTGCTGATAAACGCCATGTTCCTGCCGGCGGCGGCCATCGGGTTCCTGTACGGGGCAAAGATAGCCGGGAGGGCGGTGAGCCCCGGCGAGGCGCGCAGCCCCCTCCGGAGGGCCATCTCAAAGACGTTCCTCTTCTTCTTCGTGATAGGCGGCATGTTCAGCTCCGTAAGCTTTGCGCTCAACGGCGGCAGCGTGCTGCCGGACGGGGCGGCCCTAGAGGACGGCCTGGTCGCGTGGGCTACAAAGTTCATATCGGCAAACGGGGGCGCCACGTTCCTCATCGTCTCGAGCATCGCCCTGATGGCGGCCGCCACGCGCCGCATAGTGGGGATGGACGAGGGGGTCATAGGGAGGACGGTGGCGTTCGTCGGCACGTTCATCTTCTTTACCATGCTGTTCCTGAGCTTTACGGGGTCCGACCCGACCTCGTCCGGCGTCTACCTCTATACCTTCTACCACGCGGGGATCGTGGGCGGGGCGTTCTACGCGATGAACCGGCTCACGAGGAACCAGAGCATGATGGAGGACTATGCAAACGGGTACTAGTTCCCAAGGTCCACGTAGATGCCCGATATGCGGTTGTTGATGCGGTCCCAGTACTTTTCGCACCCCTCGGCCTTGAAGTCGGCCGCCTTGCACTCGTTAAAGTGGGCCGTGTCGGCCCTCTGCATGTTGTCAGCATACAGGACGTCGTCGCCGATCGCCAGTGCTATGAGGGCGATCGCGACCAGGCTGGCAGAGACTACGATCATCGAATAGCCGACCTTTGCGTGGTTGCGCGGCTCCTTCACGGGCCGGGCGTGACGCGGGCCGGATTTAACCCTTTCAGCCGGGAAGGTCGCATCCGGGCGCGTATTCCTGATCGGGCCTGGGATGGCGGCTGGCACGGCCCTGCCGGGGGTTCTGTAATGCAGCCGGGGTCTGGACGCTGTTCACAGGCGGCGGGAACCGGCGGCGTCCCGGATCGTAGAGCAGGATCTGCCGGATCCGAACTCCGATCACGGCAAGACATAATAAATGACGGTATTGTACCGGCCCCATGACACAGGCCAGGCAGCAGGTGGAGCAGGGTCCCACCCCGGTGGTCGTCGTAGGGGACTACATCACGGGCCTCGGCAGGGGGGTCTTTACGCCCATGCAGGTTCTAAAGCTGGCGTTTTTGAGCCATGGGTACACCCTGGCCATAAGGGAAGAGCCGCTGTTCGTCGAGGAGATCCAGGCATGGAAATACGGGCCGGTTATACCGGCCCTGTACGAGGCGTTACGCGTACACGGCGGCGCCCCCGTTCAACACCTGTATTCCTGCAAGACGCCTGTCATCAGCCCGGATCTTGACAAACGACTGGAGGAACTCGGTGAAATGTTCCATCCGGATAGCCTCGCCATAGTCAAAAAGACGGTGGAGTCGTTTGGGGACTACAAGGCGTTCCAGCTTTCATATATCACCCACATGGAGGGGTCTCCATGGAAGACCGCCTACGACAAGGGCGGCCTCTTTACACCGATTGAGGACGACGATCTGAAGTCCTATTACGCAAAGCAGCTGGAGGAAAAGTAATCCCTTGAGTGGCCGGGATTTGCCCAGAGACGATAAGGTAAAGGATAATCTTGCAAGATTGGGCGAGATTGCCCCGATAGGGAAAGACATTGCAAGGGAAACGGATTTCTCAAAAAAGGAGAATGTATTACTCTATGCTAATTTGGAGCGGGTGCTTGAGGTTATGAACAAACTACTATCAGACAACGCGAACAAGCGAATTTCGCTGATTCCCAAGGACTGGAAGGAGGGAATTGCGGCCGGTGTCACCCTGTTGGGTGCCGGGATTGCACTCCATGTCGCAACCAAGTGGATCGATACATGGCTGCCGTTCAAATAAATGTCCATCTTATAAGCCACCTTTGGATGATCCGCGGGATCTTTAGGGTCCCGTAAGGATATCGTGGCCGGATCCAAACCGCGGCTCCGCGGACTTTTTGTAATGGCTGGCGGTCCGGACCTTGCGCCCCGGATGATGCATAGGGGTGGCGCCTGATAGGCTAGGCAAGGCGGCCGGGATGCCGCATTTCCCCTGCACAAGGCGTCCTCTACCGTATCCGAGGTCGCGCCGATCATCCTGCACCTAAAGCACGTCGCGGTGCCCGGCTCGCTGCTCATAATAGAGGAGCCGGAGGCCCACCTGCATGTGGAAAGCCAGATCGTGATGGCAAGGTATGTCATGAGAATGATACGCGCTGGACTCAACGTTCTGGTCACCACCCACAGTTCCGTCATGGTGGACGTAATGGGCATGTACATGAAGTCCAGCATGGCGTATTCCAAAACCAGGCGATCGATGAAGTTTGCCCCGGACGAGTATATTGAGTTTGACGAGGTGTCGGCCTACTCGTTTAAAAAATCCCCCGGGCCGGGCCATGATATCAGGAAAATAAAAACAGACACGGTGGACAGGATACCGCAGGCAGGATACGTGTCGGCACTCAGGAAGACCTATGATCGTTGCATGCGGCTCGAATCGGAATTAGAAGGCCAGTGAAATGCTAGGCAAAATCAAAAAATTGCATCCCGATGCGGTGGTGGTTCGTGCCGTGAACAAAAATACAAGCTTTTGATCAGCTCCAGGCACGTCATATTCAGGGCGAGCTGTTGGATGACAGGTCCTCCAAAATGTGTGACTGTGTGATATTCCTGAATGATCAACGAATCGTCTTTGTTGAAATGAAACGCAAGAACGTCTCGATAAGAGACGTCGAAAAGCAGTTTCTTAACGCCGGAAAAAGATCGCTGGGTATTGCACGTGATGCCGGAATTGACTATGAGATAGCATGCATGCTGCTGCTGACGAGATATCGCACTAACCATGCCCTCAAGAATTACATGCTGGCGGTTCCCAATATGCGCATATCTGGAAAATACTATGCGATCACGAGGGGCAGGTGCGGCTGCCGTCTTGAGGCACTGTTAAAGAAATGCCCTGCCCGCAGGCGCAGATGGAAGGGCGGCCGCTAGCGGCCCGGATCGCGTACGGGGTGATGGGGCTCCCCCCGCCCCCCGGCGCATGGTGCCACGGCGTCCACTGCCTGCGTTATACCGTAATTAAGGACGCCCCGGGGGCGCGGGCCGGATTCGGCTTGGTGACCCTTGGCGGTGCTCAAGTGGACGTGAATTCGTATGATCGGGGCGGTGTTTACCCTGTCCTTATGTGGTATGGCCACCGTATCATTTCCCGTATATGACATGGCCCAAAAGTTCCAGAATCCTGCCAAATCCTGCGGCAGTGGCCTATTTTGACCGGCAGATGGCGGTTCAAATACACGTCATGATAAGGTTATAAAGAGCCTTGTCCGGCACCCTTCTGATGGCATGGCATCCTAGAGTCAGGGGTAACCGCCCAAAGTCGGATGTTCCTATGAATCCTCCCGCACCCCCCAAATGGGCCTATTTTCCACCATCTAGGGATAAGATCATACGAGATTTGGATGCGCGTATATATGAGATAAAGAGGATACTGAAAGAATGAGCCTCTTCAAGGACAACGATGAGGATCAAATCCGTAATTCCATACGCTATTTTATGTCACTGGATGCCGCAAAAAAACAGAAGATTGTATCGAATCTGGGGAAGCCTGGACGGTGAAGATTACACCAATCTGAGAATTCTTTTCAATATTATATGGTGAGATATTGCTAACTATGACAAAACTTCGATCGCCGCCAAGCTTGTGTCTCTCGGCATGGATGAGCTGTTCGCCGCGTTACTTGTTGACGAAATGATAAAACAGGTCCCTCCATTCAAATATTATATGAGAGAAATATCAAAAATGCCTGATGCTGACTTTGAATCAAAGTTTCCACTCGTATTCAAGTATGTGTTTGTTGAGCGCGTTGATCCGGAAAAATTGCCAAAAATACTTGATGTTACTCCCAATCTGGTGTCTGTCATGATTTCTGTAACAAGGACTTTTATGAATGATCTTGCTCGTGGTACCGCAACTGAAAAAATGATTGTTGATCTGTGCAAAAGCTCTGGACTTTCAGATTCAAAGATTGATGTAATTACCAAAGATCTTATAATTAATTCCGAATTTTGGTACAAGACACTCATGTTTTCCAACACACAAGATGCCTCTTCGGTATTGGAGGATATAAAAATTCAGAATAATCAGATACTTGATACTTTGACTACGATATCCGACACATTTAAAAAAATCGTAGAAGGATCTCCAGCGCCTGACAACCCGTACCAATAATTTTATGATTGATCTCTTTGTTATTGAAGTTGTGACTAACCATCTCATGGAAATCAGCTACAATACCCGTCAGATGCTTGGAAACGGTCTTACATGTGCTCTCTGGCTCACATCTTTGTGGCATCAGGATGTCACAAAAACATGATCTTTTCACCGGATTTCTAACTTATGGGCTTATCAAAAGAGCCGTTGATTCCATGCGCCTCAAATCAGATGTATGCCAGATGTATGCCACCGCGTACATATACATCAATGCTTGACTCGCATATTGTCTCGAAGTCACGTGCGTTTTTTGATCATATATTTTGATATTTTGACAGATTATTGTATATTATATAATTATCTGCGTCAGGTCCTGTGTGACAGCAAATGTCTCAGCGAATTGTAACCGAGATCTTTTGTGTGTATAAAAAACAGAATCCAAGCGTCCGTTGCCACGAATGCTTTGATATTGGTACGATCGCCTCCTGCTGTCATTCGGCGTAATGGATGTCGTATTGCCTGCTCCCTTGATTCTATCTGGGACTCGCGCTACTTGGGTTGACGGTCACGGCCCACCCTGCTTACGATCCTTCTTTATGTCGCCGGTATCAAGCCGATCTGGTCGCATCCTGCCTGTGTGGTGCCGATCATCCTGTCCTGCATTGGACTGTGTGAGGGCCCGCCGGCCTTCACTCGTCCGCAAGGTAAAAAAGGGCGCCGCCCCCGTGCCCCGGCGGTGGCGTTCCAGATACTCCAGTACGAGTTCCTCGGCCCGGTCCCCTTCTCGGAGTGGGGGCCCCCGATGGCCGACATCGTCTACCTGGTGCTCTCGCGCAGGGACGACCGCTTTGACGTCATATACGCGGGCGAGTGCGGCCACACGGACGACCGGGCGTACCTGGTGCAGCACCCAGAGTTTGCCTGCTGGTCGAGGCACGGCGCAGAGTCGTCCCTGTACCTCGCGGTGCTGCCCGTCACGGGCGGCGCACCGGCAAGGGCGCGCGTGGTGGACAGGCTCGTCTCGCACTGCCGCCCCCCGTGCAACCCCGCCCCCGAGGCGCCCCCTCCGCCGTACCGGGTTCGCGGCTCCTGATCAGCGGATCCTGTCCTGGATCTTGAAGATCTGCTCCGTCAGCAGGTCGAGCGCCTTTTTGAGGTGCTCGGCCTCGCGTATCGAGTGGGCCTGGCCTGCGGCCAGCATGCGCAGCATCCTGATGACGTCGCGCTGCTCTGGGTTTGCCGCCTCCATCGCGTTGAGCCTGGCGAGCGCCGCGTCTATCTCGCGGAGCGCCTCGTCGGCGGGCCTGTGTCTTTCCATGGATGTGCGTGCGCGCGGGTTCAAATATGAAGCTACATCTCGTCGAGCGCGGCAAACGGCTCCTCGAAGACGCGGCACGTGCACCCCGGCAGCGAGCACCTGCCGGATCCGGTCATGGACGGGCCCTCCTCGTGCGCCTCGTCGGAGTGGTGGCACCTGCCGCAGTTCACGGTACGAGCACCGCCCTTGCCGGAATCCTCGACTCCTTTAGCTGGCCGAGCGCCTCGTTTGCCTCCTCGAGCGGGAACTCTTGGTAGACCACCTCTATCCTGCCGGACGAGCACTCCCTTACCACCTCTGCCATGTCGGCCGGCGACCCTATCAGGGTGCCGCGTATCGTCTTCTCCTCGAACGCCATGAACGGCGGCCTGCCGCCGACCGTCGCTATCACTATCATGCCGCCCTTCCTGACCGAGGCGGCGGCCGCCTCGACTGCGCCGTCGGCCGGCGCAAGCACTATGGCCGCGTCAAGCGGCCCGCCGCCTGACGCGACGCCGGCCGCCACGTCTGGCGGCGCGCCCTCGTATCTTGCCGTGCTCGACGCGCCAAGCCGCCTTGCAACGGCAAGGTGCTCCTCGTTCCTGGACACGGCCGTCACCTGGCACCCGCGCGAGGCTGCAAACTGGACCGCCATGTGCCCGACGCCGCCGATCCCGAATATGCCGAGCCTCCTGTGCCTGTCAGGCTCTGCGGCCTTTACGGCCTTGTACGCGGTGATCCCCGCGCAAAAGAGGGGGGCGGCGTACCTCGGGTCCATGGATCTTGGGACCTTTGTGGCAAAGTACTCTGGGACTGTGATGTACTCTGCATAGCCGCCGCGCAGCGACTCGCCGGTTATCACCGACGACTCGCAGAGGTGCTCGCACCCCGACTCGCAGTACGTGCACGACCTGCACGAGTCAAGCAGCGGCGTGATGCCGGCCCTGTCGCCGACCTCGAGCCCGGTCACGGCGCCTCCCACCTCCTCGACTATGCCGACGACCTCGTGCCCCGGGACCGTGGGGAGGACGGGGGGTATCCCGATCTCCTGCCAGTCGCCCTCGATGCTGTGGAGCTGCGAGTGGCAGACCCCGCACGCCTCGATCCTCAGCAGCACCTCGTCGGGCCTCGATATCTGGTGTTTCTTTATCTCCTGCAGCCTTAGGGGCCGGGTCTCGATGGGGGCGCACCTCTCTAGCACCATCGCACGCATGGGGGGCGGGGCCGATCTGGCCGGATTTTAAGATTCGGGCCGTGCCTTGATCGCGCATCGTCCAATCTGTTTATATACTCGGACTCTCACCCCCCGTCAGAGATGGTAGGATGGGCATTCGGGGCTGCGGCCTTGGCCCTGGTAGTGGCCCTGGCGGCGACCGGCCCCCAGGCGGCAGAGGGCCTTGCGGAGCCGCTGGACGGGCGGGTCAATGAATATGCCAAGTGTGATGATGCCAACGATCCCGCTAATATCGACGACCTCATCGTTGTAAACTCTACCATCAACGCGGATAACAGCATGGACGTGATACTTCGCACGCACAACGAGGAGTCCGGCGGGATCGGCGGGGCAGCCGGCATCGTCTACTTTGAGGTGCGCGGGGACCAGACCTCCGTGCTACGTGTGTACGACTTTGAGCGTATACCGCAGCTCGGCGGTAACAACAACGACTACAAGTTCCGCATACCGGATATCACCGAGATATCAAACCACCCCAGGTCAAGCGCCGATCTTCAGCCGGGCGATGTCCGGGAGGATCGTTACTCTGATAAAAAGGCAAACGATTTCACGCCAGTGGTGTGGGGCATATCCTCAGTCTCCCAGGTGTCTTTCGGGGCGGAGTCCGGCAACGTAAAGTCCATAACCGATGATCGCATCACGGACGACGACTATATCACGTACGAGACGTTCAAGACGGATCGCATACCAACTGTGCTCAATGCAAGCGGCGGCACTTACAGGGATTTGGTGCTTCCGCCGTCTCATCAGAATCCGGGCAAGTCCGATTTAACTATATCGCCTGGCTCCTTTGTTCAATTCCCGCCGACCCCGTGCTGGTCGTTCAAGGCCACCGCTGGCCACATATTCGGTCCCAAGGTAGTCATTATCGACAAGGACATGCCGGATGAGCCGTTCCCGCACTTTGCGAGAGCGGATAACTTTGGGACGGAGCGCGTCCCGGATCCCGGGGCGGTCTGCCTTGACACGATCGACGGGATGTTCCAGGCAGAGCTTATCTCCCTGGAAGAGGTGGATAAGTCGCGCAACTTTACTGCCACCTACCAGTGCACCGACTCCCACGGCAATAGCGCGATCGGCGTCAGGAACGTCGGGCCGGCCGATCCACCTAGGTCCGATGAGGACTGGGAGCTGAACCCCACGTTCGGCACCGCCTGGAGCAGCAACGAGCCGGTCGTCGAGGACGGGTTCTCCTTCAACGGCCGCGTCTTTGACGTCACTGACAACTACCATGTCGACTTTGAGAGGACCACCTCGGTCGTCGGCGAGCCCAACACCGTCTCGGTAAAGGCCTACGCGGAGTGGCCGCTTGAGACCGTAAAGCTCTCCCTCGGGGTGCCGGGCATATCCCGCGTGACCGACGCCGAGGCCGAGATCGTGCTGGACCTTGCGTACAGCTATGGGGAGCACCTAGAGTACGAGGTGACCGGCATACGCCACGCGCAGGGCGCCGACCTCGTGGACCCGGCGTTCACCACCGCGTCGGCCAGCAGCGTCATGTGCAACTCGTCGACCCACGCCGTCTGCCACGAGTTCACCATCAGGTTCCGCGTCCAGGCCCCGCTCTCGTCCGACGTCCTTGCAATATCTGCGATGGATACCGAGAGGCGCGCGACCACCACCTACATCAACGACGGCGTGGAATTCGAGGGCGAGTCCCTGCTCGAGCCCGAGACGGTCGAGCTGCCCTTCAAGCGCGGCAACCAGCACCCCGTCGAGACGGTCCGGCTGGTCCAGGACGACCACAGGTACAACCTCTGGACCGACCAGGACGGCTATGCGTGGATGCGCAACTCTTACGGGTCGTGGTTCCAGCTCACCCACGCGGGCTTTGAGAGGTTCCAGGACCCAAAGGTGAACGTCATGACGAGGATCCACACCGACTTTGAGACCCTGGTGCAGCACGAGCGCGAGAGGGCGGCGCTCACGTTTGACGCCGGCGCGATAGCGTCCGACGGCTTCGAGCCGGACGCGCCCGTCCCCGCCGAAAAGGTGGAGCGGCACCTGCTTGAAAAGCTGCACATAGGCGACCTTGCAAAGATCCAGTACCTCGAGTCGGCGGGCTGATACCGTGCCGGGGCCGACGCCGGAGGATGTCGAGAGGGTCAGGCTGCTCCGCCTCGTCTCGGGGTCAAGGTCCGAGTTTGCCAGGCTCTCGCTCGACCAGCTCACCCGCCTGCAGCGCCTGCTGGACCGCAAGGACTATTCGCACGACAAAAAGGCCGCAAAGTCAAAGAAAAAGCTCCTCCGGCAGATAAACGCCCGGATCTACGAGCTGTCGGAGGCGCCATGAACCGCCTCGGGTCAGAGAGCAGCCCCTACCTGCTCCAGCACGCGGGCAACCCCGTCCACTGGCGCCCCTGGGACGACGAGGCGCTCGCAGAGGCCCGCGAGCTTGGCAGGCCCATATTCCTCAGCGTGGGGTACAGCTCGTGCCACTGGTGCCACGTCATGGCGCACGAGTCGTTCGAGGACGCGTCGATAGCAGAGTTCATGAACGGGCACTTTGTCAACATAAAGGTGGACCGCGAGGAGCGGCCCGACATCGACGACATCTACCAGAGGGCGTGCATGGCCGCCACCGGCCAGGGCGGCTGGCCGCTGAGCGCGTTCCTCACGCCCGACCTGCGCCCCTTCTTTGTCGGCACGTACTTTCCCCCGCTCGACTCGCACGGCAGGCCCGGCTTTGGGAGCCTCTGCAGGAGGATGTCGCAGGCCTGGCGGGAGGACCCGGCCGGCGTCGAGGGGGCCGCCAAGCGGTTCGTCGAAAGGCTGCGCGACGAGGCCCCGCGCCCCGAGGAGGCTGACGGCGTGCTGCTTGACGAGGCCGCCTCCGGGCTGCTGCGCCTCGGCGACGCCGTCCACGGCGGGTTCGGTTCGGCCCCAAAGTTCCCGAGCAGCGGCTGCCTCTCGTTCCTCATCTGGTACTCGAAGATATCGGGCGCGAAGGCGCCGGCCGAGTTCGCCCTAAAGTCGCTGCGCATGATGTCGCGCGGCGGCATATTCGACCACGTCGGGGGCGGGTTCCACAGGTACTCTACTGACGCGAGGTGGCTGGTCCCCCACTTTGAAAAGATGCTCTATGACAACGCGCTCATCCCGGCATCGCTGCTCGAGGCGCACCAGTACTCGGGGGACGCGCGGCACCTTGACGCGGCGCTGCGGACGATCCGGTTCGTCATGCGCGAGATGTCCTCGCCCGAGGGGGGCTATTACTCTGCGATCGACGCCGACTCTGGGGACGGCGAGGGCTCGTACTATACGTGGGATGCCCGCGCGGTGCGCCCCCTGCTCGGCGGCGACGCGGACCTCTTTTGCATGCACTACGGGGTCACCGACGGCGGCAACTGGGAGGGGCGCACCATCCTCTCAGAGTCGCCGGGGGCGGCGCGGCGCCTCGGCATCGGCGAGGAGGAGGCGGAGAGGAGGCTGGCAGGGTGCCGCCGGATACTGCTGGAGGAGCGCGGGTCGAGGCCCCGCCCGGGGACGGACACGAAGATACTGGCCTCGTGGAACGCCCTGTTCATATCCGCCCTTGCAAGGGCGCACCGGGCCACCGGGGACGCCGCATACCTTGGGGCCGCCGAAAAGTGCGCAAGGTTCGTCCACGGGATGCGGGACCGTGGCGGCCTGCTTCACACGTACAAGGACGGCAGGGCGTCGGTCCCCGGGTACCTTGAGGACCACGCGTTCCTCGCAAACGCCATGCTCGACGTATTCGAGGAGAGGCCGTCGGCATGGCTGCTCGAGGGCGCGCTCGAGCTAGGCGGGACCGTCGCGTCGGAGTTCTGGGACGGGTCGCGGTTCTACATGACGTCGGGCCGGCACGAGCAGATGATAATGCGCCCGCCGAGCGTGCACGACCTGTCCGTCCCGTCGGGCGCGGCAGAGGCCGTGCGGGCGCTCACGCGCCTGCACAGGCTGGCGCACCGCCCCGACCTTGACGGGGTGGCCGCCCGCGCCGCCTCTGGCATGGCAAGGCAGGCGGCCGAGAACCCGTTCGCGCACGCGGCGATGCTGTGCGCAATCGCCGGCCGGCTGCAGGATCCGGGCTCGATACTTGTGCTCAACACGTCCGATGCCGCGGTGGTCGGCCTCGTGAGGTCGGCGTACGTCCCGGGGCGCGCGGCAGTCTTTGCCGACTCGCTTGACGGGCTGGCAAAGTACCCGCTGTTTGCGGGCAAGGAGGTCGGCCCGTCCACCGAGGTGATCTCGTGCACCGGCCAGTCGTGCTCCGCGCCCGCCAGGGGCGCCGCCGAGGTCTCAGCTATGCTCGCCCGATCCTGACGCGCACGATGTCGCCGACCCGGGGGCACCCCATGCCCTCGTACCTTGATCTTGGCATGGCGACGGTGACCTGGGTCTGCTGGTACGTCCTGATGTTGACCGTCGGCTGGGCCTGGAGTATGGCCTCGAGCAGCGGCATCACGTGGGTCTTTGTGTCCTCGTCGAGCTTTTTGGCCACGTTGTCTATTATCATCTGCTTTTGGGAGACGGGCTCCGTCGAGACGTTCTCTGACAGGGTCAGCTGGACCGTCCTCCCGTTGTCGGCCATCTGGACCACCTTGAACTCGTCAGTATCCACGGGCGGGGCCTGCCCGCCTAGGCGATTTATCTCTATCTGATGGCAAAATACAGGGCGACGGCGGCAGTCGCGACCGCCGAGGCCACGCCGAGCCCGAATATCACCTTGCTGCCGTCAACCTGCACCGCCGACAGCCTCCCTTATCTGGCCGGCCCGGCCCCCGATCATCGAACGGAGCTCGCCCATGTCGTCAAGCCCCGGCCCCCCGCCCTCGCCGCGGCGTGACTCCATGAACCCAGAGTAGACGCACCCCACGATGATGCCAAACGCCACGTCCCGGACCGCGCCGCCCTCGGCGTACTCGCCGGCCATCTGCACGTACGAGCCGGACTCTGCGATGTAATAGTCAAGCAGGCTCTTTACGAACGCCCGCTCCTCCTCCTGCAGTGCCATGCCGCGCCGGGGGCGTGCCGATTATTTAACTGTCGGCGGGCGGGGGCGCGGGTTATATGCCGGATCCCGGGGGGTTGGATCCACCGGATCGTGGGAGATCGCGCCACGTTCCAAACAATTTAAATATGAGGCCCCGGTTCACCGGGGCCATGGAGGAAGGGAAGAAGCACAAGGGTTGGACCGACGGAATCGGCTGGACCGCCGAGGAACTGGTCTGGACCGAGGCTGACACCGAGTGGATGAAGGCGGCAAAGGCTAGGTCCAAGTCGAGCCGGCCCGTAACGGCCGCCGAGCTGAGGGCCTTACACGAGTCCCTGAAGTACTGATGAAGGTAACTTGCTCAGTCGAGTTTGATTCAAAATTCGAATCTGAATGGCACACCCGGCGGGCCATCGTCCTTCCACTAATAGATAGGATAGAGGAGGCTGAGTCGCTTGCAGACTTGGGGGATATCCTCACGTGCGAGGCCGGGGCCGACTATTGCGTATACAACAGGATATGCAAGCTGTACTTTGCCTATGATACCAAGAACAACGCGGCCGAGTTAATGGGATACGCCTTTAGGACGTTCTCAGAGGATGTTTAGGACGGCGCCTCGGCTGGAACGGAATCGCCCCTCGGGGATTACGTGCATGGACAGGAATCACATGAATCCGTCCACAGGATCTCCTCCGGTCGGCACCGGGATCAGCGCCGGCGTCCGGCATGCCTGCCGTCCTACCAACTCACGTCCAAGTTGGAGATCATCTGGGGATCCCAGAGCCGCGAGCAAATGGCGCGATGGACGTGGTATCACATGTGATGTCAGACGTCCCAGCATGGTGTCCTAGCCCGGGATATTTTTCATGATTTTCCTGCATTTCTCCCCGCTTATGCCGTTTTTCTCCCTCAGGAGCCTCATCAGGCGGGCTGTACTAATAACATCAAAACCCCGTGATTTGGCGTATTTGGCAGCGTGATTTTCGTCTATTACACAGTGAACTTGCATACCGGCATGGTTGTACCTGTACGCCATCAACACACCTTCCTATCAATTAATCCCGGAAACATTGGTTCCTCAAATATGGGAATTATTACATACGAGTCCAGTATGACGACTTTTGTTACACGGCCACCCTTAACATTTTCCGCATTTCACTGTACGGGATTTCAAGCAATTCTGCCCCGCGCTGCGATGTTATCTTTTCCTTTTGCACCAGTTTTATTACGTGCTCGGGCAACCTGGGTCTTATTTGATTCTTGTATTTTTCAGAGTTGACGGCCATCTCGGGGTACATGGAGTCTATATAGGCCAGTAATTCGTCATGGGTCATGCCGTCAAATAATTCATTATATTCGGAAAGCAGGCCTGCAACGTTACCGTCAATTTTATCAGCAAATTGATCAAACAGCCCGTTTCCGTATTTTGTAAGACGCATGTATCTATAAGAACCAGATCCGGCATCTGCTTCTATTACGCCCTCGTCTTGCAGAGTCTTCAAAGTCAACTCCAATACCCGGCTGTACGGGCCGTAGATATCTGGCTCATAATCAAAACGTGACTCAAAACCCGGCACGTCCCTTGATAGTAAAAAGAACGTCTTGTGGAGCCTGGTCTTGCCGATCGGCTCTTTGTTCTGACCCATCAAGACTACAACATACATCCCTATCTCACTCAGCGGACCCGCGCCAGGCTTTGGATCCTCTGCCATGCCGGAGTGTACTTTTAAAGTATATATAAATATTCTCGGTGGAATTTCATCCGATCCTGTTGGTAATTCAAGAGCTGGACGCAGGCCGGATCCTGCTTCGGGTCGGGGCCGCCCGCGATCCCCCCGCGCCGTTTAATTACGAGCGGGTCCGCGCCCCGCCGCGTTGTGGAAGCTCGACCACGAGGAGGGGTACTTTCGCGTATACGACTCGAGGAGGACGATCGCCGGCTACTTTGACCCCGACTATGGCCCGCTCCCGGCCGGCGACGAGGGGCAGGACATCGTCGACCGGATGATCCGCGACGGGGATCCGGTCCCCGGCGGCACCCTGATGGTGCCCCTCATAAAGTTCGGCCTCTTTGACACGGATCTTGACGCGCAGATATCGGACGTGGAGGCGAGCGTCGGGGGCGCCGCGGCCCAGCTTGCAAGGTGGAGGAAGTACCTTGCGGATGCCGGCGGCCCGCCGCACTCCGTCCGCATATCGCACACCGACCAGGACATGCTGACCATATCGTTTCCCGTCTACTTTGAGAGGCCCGTCCCCGTCTCGCCGGGGGAGCTGCTGGGCGAGCTCGGCCCGATCCTTGATGCCCTGCAGGGCGCCGGCCTGCTCTAGGGGAGGTGCCTGCCGAGCCACTCGTCGGCGGCCGCCACGCACTCCTCCAGACCCGCGCCGCCTCCCGGGTGGTCGGCCGCGCATGCGTCGCGCATCGACTGCGCCGCGCGCGCCGCCCTCTCCGATATCCCCGGCGGCGGTGGCGTGAACGGCGCGTCCGCGTCCCTGCTGGCGCCGGCCTTTGCGGCCGCAAACTCTGCCAGCCCGAGCAGCTCGTACTCGAGCGACTCCTGCAGCAGCGCGTCGGACCTCGCCCTCGCCGCCTGGTCGCCGGTCCTCGACCACTCTATGTACCCCTTGTCGCTCTCGAGCTGCGCGGCCGTCGACTCCTTTAGCAGGGCGACGGCGCCCCTGAACTGGTCGGGCGGATCCAGCGCGTCGTACCTTGCAAGGACGGCGCCGAGCGCTTCCACGTGCCCGTCATACACAGTGTCAAGCTCCTCCGCGGTGATGTCGCCCTCCTCGCGCATCGCGCCGGCCGAGTAGAACGCGTCCTGCATGCGCCCAACGTCCTCCTGTATGGCCGCAAGCTCCGTCCCGAACTGCTCCCCCCTCTGCCTCGTCACCTCGGCAGAGTACCCGTAGGTGGCGGCGATCACGGCCACGGCGGCCGCCGCCGCGTACACGTACCTCAGGCCGCGCACCTCAAGCAGCGCACCTCACGCGGCGTACTCGCCCCCGTCGTCCAGCTTTAGCTCGATGGTGAACTCTGTCCCGCTGATGAACGACTGGTTGCGCGTCGACCTGACCCTGCCGACGACCAGCTCGAACGGCCAGATCTCGACCACCACGTCCCCGACCGACGCCTCCGGCGAGTCCGTGAACACCATGTCCTCCCGCCCCACCCCGTGCATCTCGAGCACCTTGACGGCGTGCTCCCGCAGGGGCTCGGGGTTGTTGTGGTCCAGCACCCAGACCCTCCCCTCGTACCTTATCTGCCTCACGCCGGCCCCCCGCCCCGCCCCCTTTATCATCCATGCCCGCGATCCACAATGGTAATTAACGGAGCGGGCCCGGCACGGGGCGTGCCAGAGTTCGCGATAACGGTCACCATCCGGAACCGGCCCGGGATGGCCGACCCCGAGGGGGAGACCATCCTGAGGGACCTGGTCCTCCGCGGCGGCGGGTCCGGCGGGGCGTCCGGCGGGATCCCTGGCGGGATCTCGGCGATCCGCACCGCAAAGGCCCTCGAGTTCAGGGTGTCGGCGGGGGACGCGGCCGCCGCCGAGGACCTGGTCAGGCGCGTCTGCGAGGAGATGCGCATCTACAACCCGCTGGTCAGCGAGGCCGTCTTCTCGGCCGGTTCGAATTAAATACGGCCCCCCGGCGCCCCCCGGATCGTGAGGGTCGCGGTGGTGGTGTTTCCCGGCAGCAACTGCGACCGCGACATGCACCACGTGCTCTCAGAGTTCGGCATGTCCCCAGAGTACCGCTGGCACGAGGACGGCATACCCGGGGGGACTGACGCCGTGGTGCTCCCCGGCGGGTTCTCGTACGCCGACCGGCTCCGCGCGGGCGCCATCGCCTCCCACAGCCCCGTGATGGACGACGTGCGCCGCCTGGCGGACGACGGCGTCCCGGTGCTCGGCGTCTGCAACGGGTTCCAGATACTGGCAGAGGCCGGCCTGCTGCCCGGCGCCCTCGTCTCAAACGACGAGCCGGGGTTCATGTGCAGGTGGACCGAGGTGGTAGTCGGCAGCACGGGGACGCCGTTCACGTCGCGCTTTTCGGGCGGGGACGTCCTCGGAATACCGGTTGCAAACGGCGAGGGCAGGTACCACGCTGACGAGCGGACCGTCCGCGAGCTGGAGGACGCGGGGCGCATTGTGTTCAGGTATGCCGGTGATCTCAACGGGTCGGCCGGGAGCATCGCCGGCGTCTGCAGCGAGGGGGGCAACGTCGTCGGTATGATGCCGCACCCCGAGAGGGCCGCCGAGCCGGACGTCTGCCCGCCCGGTGCCGCGCCGATGGCGCCCCTCTTCGAGTCGCTGCGCGCGGCAGCGGCGGCATGAACCTCGAGCCTGGCGAGCTGGAGGACCTCCGGTCGCGCCTCGGGCGCGAGCCGAGCGACACAGAGGCCCGGATCGTGGCAGCCGAGTGGTCCGAGCACTGCTCGTACAAGTCCTCAAGGGAGCACCTCTCGATCCTGCCGCGCACGGGGCCCGGCGTGGTGGGCGGGCCCGGCCTCGACTCTGGCGCGCTCGACGTCGGGGATGGCTGGGTCGTGACGGCGCACATCGAGAGCCACAACCACCCGTCGGCAGTCGAGCCGTACGGCGGGGCGGCCACCGGCGTCGGCGGCGTCATCCGCGACATACTGTCCGCCGGCACGCGCCCGATAGCAATACTCGACGGGCTGCGCTTTGGTGACCCGTCAGGCGGCCACGCAAGGTGGCTCTTCCGGTCTGCAGTGTCCGGGATCGCCGACTATGGGAACTGCATCGGGGTGCCGACCATCGGGGGCGAGGTCGAGTTTGACGCATCGTATGACGGGTACGCGCTAGTCGACGTGGCGGCGATAGGGTTCGGGAGGAGGTCATCCCTCATACGCAACCGGGCGTCGGCCGGTGATGCCGTGCTGCTGCTCGGCGGGCCGACCGGCCGCGACGGCATCGGGGGATCCCAGTTCGCGTCAGAGTCGCTTGACGCGCAGGACCGGTCGGCGGTGCAGATACCTGACCCGTTCGCGGAAAAGATGCTCATCGAGGCGGTGATAGAGGCGCGCCGCGCCGGCCTCATCCGCGCCATGAAGGACCTCGGGGGAGGCGGGCTATCGTGCGCCATATCAGAGACTGCCGACGCGCTCGGCGTCGGGATCGAGGCGGACGTATCAAGGGTGCACCTGCGCGGGGAGCTCGAGCCGTGGGAGGTGATGGTCTCAGAGTCACAGGAGCGGATGCTGCTGCTTGCCGCGCCGGGCGACGTGCCGCGCATCGAGTCGATCTGCGGGCGCCTCGGCGTCGCGTGCTCGCAGATAGGGAGGGCGTCAGACGGGGGGCAGATGGTCATAAGGCGCGGGGACGAGGTGATCTCCGACATGCCGGCGCGCGTCGTGGCAAACGCCCCGCCGCAGGAGCACGCCGCCTCGCCGCCCGGTCCGGCGCCGGACCCCGGATCGCGCCCGCGCGCCGACCACTCGGCCGCCCTGCTGCGCATGCTCGGCTCGCCCAACATGTCCTCGAGGGCGTGGGTGTACGGCCAGTACGACCACGAGGTCGGCATACGCACGGTGGTGCGCCCCGGTATGGACGCCTCTGCGCTGCGCCTTGACAACGGCAGGTACCTTGCCGTCTCGATGGACGCTGCGCCAAAGCACTGCAACATAGATCCGCGCGCGGGCGCGGCCGGCTGCCTCGAGGAGGCGTGCAGGAACGTCGTCTGCGCGGGCGCCAGGCCCGCCGCCATGCTCGACCACCTCCAGTTCGGCGACCCGCGGGACGGGCGCGTCTTTTGGTCCTTCAAGGAGTCAGTCGCCGGCATGGCCTGGTACGCAAGGTCCGCCGGCATACCGTGCATCGGCGGCAAGGTGAGCCTCTACAACGAGACGCCGTCCGGCCCGATAAAGCCCACGCCCGTCGCGCTCGTGCTCGGGCTTGCCGACAGGCCGTTCCGGCAGGGGTCGGCCGCTGACGGGGACGCGCTGTTCGTCATCGGCGCCACGCGCGAGGAGATGGGCGGCTCCGAGTACATGGAGCAGGTCCACGGGACGGCCGACGGCGCCTGCCCGGCGGTGGACCCCGGCGAGTCGGCCGCCAACATGGACGCCGTCCTGGCCCTGCAGGCGGCCGGCCTGGCAAGGGCCGTCCATGACTGCTCAAAGGGCGGCATTGCGGCCGCGCTCGCAGAGCTGTGCATCGCGGGCCGGACGGGGTGCCGCGCCGAGCCCGGATCGTTCCCCGGCGACGTGCCGGAGGATGCCGCCCTCTTTTCAGAGTCGCACTCAAGATACCTCGTGGTCTGCCCCGGATCCCGCGCCGACGCGGCCGAGGCCGAGCTGCGCCGCAGGGGCGTCCGGCACTCCAGGGCCGGCGTCTTTGGCGGCGGCGCCATCCGCGCCGGCGGGGTTGATCTAAGCGTTGATAAGGCCCGCGCCGCGTGGCTGGGCGCGTTGGGCGGGCTGGTCCATGGTTAGGGAGAACTGCGGGGTCGTCGGGATACTGGCGCCGCCCGGCGGGAACGCCGTCCCGGCCGCCATCGACTCGCTGCGGGCCCTGCAGCACCGCGGGCAGGAGGCGTGGGGGATAGCGGTGCCGGGCAGAGAGCCGCTCCGCAGGCTGGGGCTGGTGTCGGAGTCCTCGCGCGACTTTAAGAAGATAGCCGCCGAGTACCACTCGCCGGCCGTCATCGGGCACGTCAGGTACTCTACGATGGGGGGCAGCTCGCTTGAGAACGCCCAGCCGCTCCGCGTGGCCGACCTCTGCGTCGCCCACAACGGGACCATCTCGGACGCCGCCGAGCTCTCCAACCTGGTGGGCGGCTGCACGTTCACCCCGCAGAGCTCGAGCGACACGCTGGTGGCAGCCAGTAGGCTCGTATCCCTCATGTCGTCAGGCGGCGGCATGGGGCGCGCGCTGTCGCTGCTGCGCAACGAGATGGCGGGATCCTACTGCTTTACGTTCATCTCCGACGACGGGTCGGTCTATGCGGCGCGCGACCCGCGCGGCTTCCGCCCGATGGTGCTCGGGCGGCGCGCGGCGGACGGGGCCCACATGGTCGCGTCAGAGTCCTCGGCGCTCGCCGCCGTCGGCGCGGAGCTGGTCCGCGACGTGCGTCCCGGCGAGCTGCTGCGCCTGTCAGGCTCCGGCGTCGACTCTGAGATGTTCGCGCCCGGCGAAAAGACGGCCCACTGCTCGTTCGAGTTCACGTACTTTGCGCATCCCTCGAGCAGGATGGAGGGGACGAACGTCTACGTCGCAAGAAAGCAGATAGGCAGGCTGCTGGCAAAAAAGTTCCCGCTTGATGATGCCGACCTCGTGATACCGGTGCCCGACTCTGCGCGGCCCGCCGCGCTCGGGTACGCGCAGGAGCTGGGGCTGAGCTTTGACGAGGGGCTGCTAAAGGACAGGTACAGCAAAAAGGGGCCGCTGCGCAGCTTTATCGAGCCGCACCAGACGGACCGGGTCGAGATAAACAGGTGGATAATACCCATACGCGAGATAATAGAGGGCAGGCACGTCGTAGTGATCGACGACAGCCTGGTCCGCGGGACAAGCTCGAGGGCGATCATAAAGGCGCTCCGGCGCGCGGGCGCAAGGCGCATCAGCATGCTGGTCACCTATCCCCCGATCCGGCACCCCTGCTATGCGGGGATCGACTTTCCGTCCAGGGAGGAGCTTGCCGCCCATGCCGCCGACGGGATGGACGAGGCGGGGGCCACCGAGGTGGTCCGCCGCCACATCGGGGCCGACTTTCTTGGGTACAACGACGCGGCCAACCTGGCGGCCGCCGTCGGGATGCCCGCCGACTCGATGTGCTTTACGTGCTCAAACGGCGACTATGGGGCGCTGGGGGTGGCGCCAGCGCTTAAAAGCGGGGGCCCCGGGGGAGGGGCATGAGGGCCACCTGGAACGGCGTCACGCTGGCAGAGAGCGGGGAGACCGTCGTAGTGGACGGCAACCACTACTTTCCGGCCTCGTCGCTAAGGATGGAGTACTTTGAGAGGTCAAAGACCACGTCCGTCTGCGGGTGGAAGGGCAAGGCCAGCTATTACAGCGTCCGGGCCGGGGGGTCCACCAACCGGGACTGCGCGTGGTGCTATGAGGACCCCAACGAGGCGGCCGAAAAGATACGCGGCATGGTCGCGTTCTGGAACGGCGTCACGGTGGAATGATGCAGTATACGGCGCTCCTTTGCGCCGGCGTGGCCGTGATAGCGGCGATGGGGATAATATTCGGCGCCGACGTGCTGCGGATGGCCGCCCCGGTAGCCGAGTACTCTGTATTCGTGGACCCCGTGGTGGAGAACCAGAACCTCTTTGTGACAGGCCGCGTAACCATCCACAACACCGGCACGCGGGATCTTACCAACATGGAGGTCGACTTTGGCGGCGGGGACAGGCTGGAGCTTGGCACGCTGGCCTCCGGCAAGAGCGTCATCGTCTCGCCGCCTGACGGCAACGCGATGGAGTTCGTGGTGGTGAGCGCCGACAACGGCATACTGGAGGGCAGGTCGTACCGCGAGCCCCCGAAGATGGTCGGCATGATGGGGTCCTGATGGCCGTCTGGCACCCCAACACGCAGATGTCCGAGTGGGCGGGCCTCCCCGAGGTCGCATCCGCGCGCGGCATGTGGCTGCGCCTCTCCGACGGGTCGCGCCTGCTTGACGGGGTCGCCTCGATGTGGTGCAACGTGTGGGGTCACTCGGAGCCGCGCCTCGTGCGGGCGCTCGCGTCCCAGGCGCGCGTCCTCCAGCACGCGCCCCTCTTCAACCTGACGCACCGGCCCGCCGAGGAGCTGGCGCGCGGGATCGTCTCGTTCTCGCCCGGGATGGAGCGCGTGTTCTACTCTGACAACGGGTCGTCGGCCGTCGAGGTCGCGCTAAAGATGGCGCTCCAGCACGCGCAGGCGTCAGGCACGGGCGCGCGCAGGATAGCGTCGCTTGAGAACGGGTACCACGGCGACACGGCGGGCGCAATGTCGGCCGGGTTCATGCCGGGGTTCTTTGCTAGGTACAGGGGGCTTGCGTTCCGCGCGGTCCGGCTGCCGTCGCCTGACGGGTACAGGACGCCCCGGTCCATGACGCACGCCGACCACGCGCAGCGGTGCCTTGAAAAGGCCGAGGCGAGGCTCTCGCGCGGGGACGTGGCGGCGCTCGTGATGGAGAGCGGCGCCCAGGTGGCCGGCGGCGCCCGCGTCTACCCGCCGCGCTTCCAGAGGTCCCTCGGGCGGATCTGCAGGAGGAACGGCGTCCTGCTCATAGTCGACGAGGTGGCGACGGGGCTCGGGCGGCTTGGCAGCATGGCAGAGTACCACGCGCAGGGGTGCAGGCCCGACATTGCCTGCTATGGCAAGATGCTAGCCGGCGGCTATGCCACCATCGCGGCGACCGCGGCGACCGGCAGGATCTACCGGGCGTTCCTCGGCGCGTTCGGGGACAAGAGGCACCTCTTCCACGGGCACACGTTCACGGGAAACCCGCTTGCAGCGGCGCTCGCAGTCGAGAACCTGGCCATGTACAGGGAGAGGCGGCTGCTGCGGCACGTGCGCGGCATGGCATCCGAGCTTGCAAGGCTGGCAGGGGGGCTGCGCGGGATCCCGCTGGTGGGGGACGTGCGGTGCGCCGGGCTGCTTGCCGGGATAGAGCTGGTGCGGGACAGGGCGCGCAAGGCGCCCGTCGAGCCGCCCGTGTCGGCCAACAGGATCATCTTCGAGGCCGGCCGCAGGCGCGGCGTCTACCTGCGGACGCTTGGCAGCGTGGTGCTGCTGGTGCCGCCGCTTGCGATGGGGCCGGGCGACCTGCGGACGCTGGTGGAGCGGGCGGGGGGCGCGATATCGGACGCGGCGCCCGCCCTGCTGGGGCGTGTGGATGCAAGAAGGTACCTGCGCGGGAGGGGGTGAGGACTCGGCGCCCCCTGCATTTCATGACATCGGCGACCTTACGAACTTTATCTCTTCTTCCGGCGAGCTCGACTCGGTGAAATCCTTGCACTTGAGTGACTCGTGTATTGCCGCCTCCTCCTCCTTGCTCATCCTTGCCCTCGGTACGGGCAGGTCATCCACGCTGGCTGCAAGCTCTGTGATGGATTTTTCAAGGTCGCGGACCGCGTCGTCATGGATGCGTCTCCATTCCGGCACGCGTCCTCTGTAGTATGGGTCGTGGTGGTTCAGCCGGACCTTTGCCACAAACTCGTCCCATATCTTTTTGTGCGCCTGTAGTGCCAGCCTGAACCTCTCCGGCATCTTATCGTCGTGCCTCGGATCGTTTCCAAGCAGGATGTGGAGTGACATTGAAAAACCGTTAAAGCGAAGCCCGAACTCTAGGAACTCGTCCGTACTTGGCACCTCTAGCAGGGCTGCCTCGAACAGGTCCAAGATCTCATCACGCTCCTCGCCGGATCCCTCCCCGGCGGCCCTCTTGCAGTACCCCTCGAACCTGCCCATAAAGTCGACGCCGTATGTGATGAGGAACCCCGACAGCGGGTGGGTTGCAAACATCCTGCGGGTTAGATCTCCACCTGCCTGCCCCGCGGTCCCGTCCTGCCGCCCGGATCCGTCGCATAGCGCGTACAGGCCTCCGCCCTCTGAGATCTCCCCCGCATCTGTCATCTCCCCGGCGATCCTGCGCACCACGTCGGATGAGAACCCGTCCGTATCAAGATAGTACGGGAGATCCCGCCTGAGCGGGTCGCCCTCCGGCAGGCCCGCCCTCTCGAGGTAGACGCGGTGCTCTGTCTCCCTCATCCCCGCGCCGCCCCCGGCCGCGCGCCCTATCATCCTGCGGATCCCCGCGCCATCCATCCGGCCCGCGGGTCCCCCCGCGTCCATTTATACCGTGCCGGCGCACCCGTTTATAATGCCGCGCCCCCGGGGCCCCCCCGTGGACGGGTTCATAGGGGGCCGGATGGAGGCCGTCCTCTCCGGCGAGGGGATATCGGCGGCCGACGCGGCGCGGCTCATCGACGTTCCGGACGACCTGCTCGGCGACCTCTGCCGGTGCGCCGGCCAGATAACGGGCGCGTTCTGCGGCGACGACGTGGACGTGGAGCAGCTGCACAACATAAAGCGCGACGCGTGCAGCGAGGACTGTACGTTCTGCGCCCAGTCGGCCCTGTATGACACCGGGACGACGTTCAACCTCCCCGCCATACCGGAGGTGGTCGAGGGCGCGAGGCGCGCAAAGGAGGCGGGATCGCAGTCGTACTGCCTGGTGGCGGCCTGGCGCGAGCCGCCGCCTGACGGGTTCGAGCAGGTCTGCAGGATGGTCTCGCTGATCCGCAGGGACGTCGGCATAGAGGTGGAGTGCAGCCTCGGGTTTCTGACGCCCGAGCGGGCGTCGCGACTGAGGGGGCTCGGCGTGAGGCGCTACAACCACAACCTCGAGACGGCGCGCTCAAAGTTCGCCGAGATATGCACGACCCACACGTACGACGACAGGCTCCGCACGCTGCGGATAGCGCGGGAGGCGGGGCTGGAGCTGTGCACGGGCGGCATAATCGGGCTCGGCGAGGAGCGGGGGCAGCGCCTGGAGCTGCTGCTAGACGTTGCCAGGCTTGATCCGGAGGAGGTCACGATCAACATGCTGGTGCCCGTCCCCGGCACGCCGCTGGAGCTGCAGCCGGTGCTCGGCGAGCGCGAGATACTGCGCGTGTTCGCAGTAGCGCGGTTCCTCATGCCCGGGTCCGTGATAAAGGCGTCCGGCGGCAGGGAGGCGTCGCTGCCCGACGGCGGCGCCGCGCTGCTGCGCTCCGGCGCGAGCGGGCTGATAACCGGCGGCTACCTGACGCGCGGCGGCAACAGCCCCCGCGAGGACGCGGAGGTGATAAGGCGTGCCCGCGCGGCGGGCGCTTGACTGGGTGCCCGACGAGCTCGGGCGCCTGCGCTCAGAGGGGCTCGAGAGGCGCATGCGCACCGGGCGCGTCGAGGGATCGCGGATAACCGTCGGCGGCAGGAGCCTGCTCAACATGTGCTCAAACGACTACCTGGGGCTCGGCGGCCCCCCGCCGGGCGGCGGGCAGATGGCGTCAAGCTCGAGGCTGCTTGCGGGCAGCTCCGAGGAGCACCGCCTGCTCGAGGACGCGCTCGCATCCCACAAGTCGCACGGGGCGGCGCTGGTCTACCCGACCGGGTACATGGCGTGCATGGGCGCCCTGACGGCGCTCGCAGGCGAGGGCGACCTCGTGGCAAGCGACGCCCTCAACCACGCGAGCATCGTCGACGCGTGCCGCCTCTCCCGCGCGTCGGTGGCAGTCTATGCGCACAACGACCCCGACGACCTGCGCGAAAAACTGCGCCGCCCCGCCAGGAACAGGTTCGTCGTCTGCGAGGGGATATTCAGCATGGACGGCGACTATGCGCGGCTCGCCGAGATATCAGAGGCGGCGTCGGGGGCGGGCGCCGCCCTGGTGGTCGATGACGCGCACGGCGACTTTGCCGTCGGCCCGGGCGGGACGGGGACGCCCGGCGAGCTCGGCGTCCGCGCCGACGTGTATGTCAGCAGCCTCAGCAAGGCGCTCGGCTCGTTCGGCGGGTACGTGGCGTCGGACCGCGACGTGATCGACCTGTGCGCCAGCAGGTCGCGCCAGTTCGTCTACACCTCGGCGCTCCCCGCGCAGGTCGCCTCGCACGCGCTGGCGAGGGTGGGGTCGGACAGGTCGGCGGCCCAGGCGTCGCTCGGGCGCGCAAGGTCGTCGCTTGCATCGGGGCTGCGCTCCCTCGGGATCGACCCCGGGGACACGCACATCATGCCGGTGCGCGTCGGGGACGAGCGCCGCGCAGTCGATCTTGCCGCCCGCCTCGAGGACGGGGGAGTCTATGCGCCGGCGATAAGGTACCCGACGGTCCGGCGCGGCGCGGCGCGGCTCCGGTTCTCGGCCACCGGGTGGATGACGGGCGGCGATACTGACGAGGCGGCCTGCGCGCTTGGCAGGGCGCTGGGCCGGGCCCCGGATCCCTAGCGGAGCGAGTCAAAGCCGCCGAGGCCCGGCGCGCCTATGATTACGGCGGCCGCCACGATGGCCCCGAGCACGACCCCGACTATTATGAATCGCGAGTTCACGGGCGGGCGGCCTGCGGGGCCGGATAAAAACGGAGCGGGCGCCCCCCACCGGACCGCCCCGCCCTGTCTCTTATACACATCTCCGAGCCCACGAGACTAAGGCGAA
>UYNY03000026.1 GCA_900620265.3 Nitrosopumilaceae archaeon
TCATCCTCCTTATGTGACTGCGCATCTCTCTTGCGTTCGTCATGGCCGACCCCCTGCACGGGGGATCTAAAAACCTTTCAACGTGCGCCTTTTTCTTTTGAAAATTAATTATGAGCTGCACTATAGAAGGCCTGTTGGGCCGGTTCGATCATCCCCGTTCGGGCATCCTGGCAGACAACATCGTATCCTATTCAGTGGACGCCCTGCCCCCGGTAGATGATCCCGGGCTCGTCAGGACGGCCCTCACAGACGGGATCGATGCATGGGAGCGGGCAAACCCCGGGCTCGTCTTTGCCGAGTCGGACGATCCAGAGGTGGTCATCAGGTGGGAGCTTGAGCCGGGCCCGACCTGGATAGGCCAGGCGGACTGTGATTATATCACGGCCATCATTTCGTGCGAGCTTACCATCTCCGTCGGCGGGACCTCCTGCTCGGGCACATACGAGCAGGCCGACCTCGGGGCTCTGACGAACACGATAATGCACGAGATCGGGCACGTCCTTGATATCGGGCACACGTCGGACGAGTCCCACCTGATGCACGGGGACGACCCGCCCCCCTCCGACCCGCTCGACGTGATGGGGTTCAACGTGCCGGACGCCCTCGAGTCGCAGCTTGACAGGAATGAGGCGATCAGGGCGGTACTGGACGCCAATCTTACCAAGTTTGAGATAGAGCTGGCCGGATTGGACAGGGAACTGGAGGGCCTGAACCTCGAGCTGGAGGAGCTGAACCGCGAGTTTGACAGGATAGAGGGCCTAAAGGGATCACTCGGGTATCCCAATGCACATGACCTCGAGCTGGAGGAGGATATCAGAAGATACAACATAAGGAACGACGACTATAACACCAGGAACGATGCCTACAACCTGCGCAGCGAAGACTATAACCGGAGGATAGAGATCTATAACCAACAGGCGGACGAGCTTGACGTACTGGTCGAGAGGTCAAACGCCTATACGACTGATCCGTGCTATCACGAGAGGGCGGGCTGATCCCGGCCGGTCATCACAAGCCCGGCATCCGGCCCGGCCCTCCCAGACCTGCGGGCCGCCCGGCTAGATGATCCTGACAGCCTGCATGTATCCCGGTGGGCCGCCTCCGGGGGCCTACCGGGGGCCGTCGCCGGGGGCATTCCCGGCATGTTCTATCTTCTTTTTGAGATCAAGCATGACATCCATCCCCGGCTCCATTTCCAATACACGGCTGCAACAGTCGAGCGCCTCGGCGTCCCTGCCCGCGGCGGCCAGCAGGACCGCCTTGCTGGCAAGCACGTTTACATCACCAGAGGTGGCCCGCAGCGCTTTCTCACAACGCTCAATCATATCGCCGCCCATGCCCATCCTTGAAAGGATCTCCATTCTCCCCTCTAGAACAGCAGGCTCATGCGGTAGCATGTCCAGCATGCTCGCTTGGCAGGCCGGCTTCTCAGTGTGCATGCCCAGCATGTCCAAAACCTTCAACTTGAGGATGTATGCGTCCCAGTTATCACCATCCGCAATCACCTCGTCAACACAATAGAGCGCCTCCCTTGGCTTACCGAGAGACACCCAGTCATATGCGTCATTGAGCAGATCCGAGATGTCGGCGCCTCTCTTGTCCTTGATCCGCCTCAGTGCCTTGATGAGGCCCATGCCGCGTTCCCACGTGCTGTATTATTAACGGTATCGGTCAGTGGGCCCCATGCCATTAAGATCCGAACGCGTGGTATAATAAGGAGGCATCCGTCACAGGTTCGTGGTTTTGTACCTGTTGTGGTTGCTGTCGCAGCCAAGCCGGGATCAGGTATACCGAGACATGGAGGAAGTGGTACGTACCTGTGAGTACTGCGGCAAATACTCAGTGCACACATTCCGTTACATAACAATATCCGGATACCATATCAAGAAGATCATTACGCTGATCTGCAACAATTGTCATGAAGAGCGGCAGCTTGGAAAAAGGCTTGCGGCCCGGCTTGTACACGACTATGACCTGCGCATAAGGGCATGGGAAGCTGACATGCTGCTAAGGAAGAACAAAATAAAAAAGGCCGAGAAGAAAATAAAGAATGCCCTCAAGGATGGCCCGGGGCACTTTTTCTGCCTTGCAATGCTTGCAAAATGCCGCATGGCGGCAGGTGATCGAGACGGGGCCACAAAGATAATCATGGAGATCAAAAGACTGCATCCGGACAAGGATGTCCAGGAGGTATGGGAGGAGGTACTGGGCCGTGTGGATTCAGAGGACGGTACATCCGGCTCGAAGACATCTGCGAACGAATCATCACGCGGCTCGCACAAGCGCGACCACTACAAGGTGTTAGGCGTGTCAAGAACGGCATCACAGAAGGAGATAAAACAAAAATACAGGGCCATGATCCTTCGATTCCACCCAGATCGTAATGATTCCCCCGATGCAGCCAAGATCCTAATCCGTATTACAGAGGCATACAAGGTCCTCTCCGATCCCGTGAGCCGGAGAGCGTTCGACAGGAGCAACTAGGGCGGCCCAAACCACATTATAGACGCGGAAAGCCGGTAGAGTACTATGTACTGCAGTCCGGGCTACATGGCCGATCCATGCCCGCCGGGATCAATCTAGTCAGGGTGAGGGTTGCCCCGCCCTGCCGTCCCCACTTGTGACTCACATCCGGTTACTGGTTGAGGGGCCACGGGACGGAGCAACCTGTAGCCTCGGATCCACTATAAAGCCGCCGGATGGAGAATAGGCCGGGGCCACTCGGCTCTAGACTGTCAGCCTAGCGGATTTTTGCCCACTTGCTGGCGGATCACTGCTTACATAAGTTTAATAAATACACTGGTTTGCCTCCCCTCGTGGGCCTTTTTAAAAGAATGCGTGATCGCATGGGCATGGATCCGAATAACAATAAGGCGGAGGAACTACTGGCATCAATGATGGCCGCAAGATCAAATGTTACCGCCAGTCCAAAGCAAAAAGAGGCGCTGGCATATTATGATAAAATATTGATGTCAAATCCCAATAATGTAGAAGCGCTGGCAAACAAAGGTGGGCTCTTGAACGCGCTTGAGCGCTTGGAAGAGGCCCTGGAATGTTTTGAACGTGCGTTGGAGATAAAACCTGATGATCATATTGTATTAGATGGTATGGGATACACACTATTCGATCTGGGCAAATACAAAGAGGCGGTAAAACATTATATCAGATCACTTAATATTAAGCCAAGCGAGCCCGCAATTATAAACAGATTGGCTATGGCACTGATCCGTCTCGGCATGCATAAAGACGCTGTGGAATACTGTGAGATAGCCTTAAAGTTGGCGCCCGGTGATTCCTTTATCAAATTACACCTAGACGCCGCAAATTTGGCACTTGAAGATGGACCGGAGATCCAAAAATTATCAGGGGTTGCAGACATGACTACAGATGAAAAAAACTCCATTAGCATAGACATACTACTTCTAAAGGCTGATTATATGTTTATGATGAGTGACTATGAGGCATCATTGAAGTGTATAAATGATCTGCTGGAAATAGATCCCGACAATGTCGATGCGTTACATAAAGCTGGCTCGACCCTAAGCGAGCGTCTAGGAAAACATAACGAGGGCATCAAATTCTGTGATCGGGCATTAAAGATTAAACAAGATCATGTGCCCGCGCTAATATGTAAAGCCAACACGTTGCACATACTTTCCGAGTATGAGGAGTCACTTGTTTGTTATACATTGGCAGAAAAAGCGGATCCCACCACCCCCAATCAATTTTCAGCTGCGTCATTAGTTCTTCATGATTTAGGTAGATTTGAAGAGGCGGTGGAACATGCCGATCGTGCTTTGACCATAAACCCAAATTATACCAAAGCTCTCTGTAATAAAGGGCTGGCTTTGGGCAAACTTGGCCGGACCAAGGAAGCTCTGGCCTGTTATGAACGTTCTCTTGAAATAGAGTCAGATGATCTAATTGTGCTTGGTAACAAAGCAGCAGAATTGTGTGATATTAAAGAGTACAGGGACGCCATGAAGTGTGTGGACAAAATGTTGGAAATTGATCCCAATGATGCCAGAGGCCTGAAACTTAAAAACACACTTCAGTATGAAAAAAGCTACAATCAGAGCCACTTGGACGCCGTAATCAAGAAGGGGAATGAGGTGTACGCGGATGGCAAATATGAGGAGGCGTTGGCATGTTATGATGAGGAGCTAAGATTAGAACCAAATAGCACACGCTGCCTAAAAAGCAGGGCACGTGCACTTTATGAACTGCACAGGTACGAGGAGTCACTGGGATGCTGGACGAATGCCCTGGTGGCTGATCCGGATGACGGAGACGCGCTCAAGGGCAGAGGGCTTGTACTTGGAAGCCTAGGGATGCACAAGCAGGCTCTGGCCTGTTTTGACCGGGTACTGGAGATGAATCCCGGTGATTCTGACGCCCTTGCCCGCCGAGAGTCCCTCCTGAAAGACCACGGAAGAGACTGATGAAGCTCTAGAGTCTTGATCACCCGTGTGGTGGTGGGTCTAGGTCGGGAATCCCTCACTATGCGCGGCATGCATGGTTTAATAATGGCACGCCTCTGCCCCGGGACATGGGCCTGTTCAAGAAAATACTGGGCAAGGACAAAGACAAAAAGGCGTTAATGAAAATTTACCCGATTGCAACATACAAGGTGCACCATTCCATGCTAGATAATGACGCAAAGGACGAGGCTGATCTGGAGCGGGCGAATAAATCCTTGGAGAAAAATCCTGACGACCTGCCTGCGTTAACTGCCAAGATGACTGCCCTGAACAACCTTTCCAGACATAATGACGCTCTGGATGCGGTTGACCGCGCCCTGGCGGATCATCCCGATGATCCCAAACTGCACGGCATGAAGGCGCATACGCTGAACTGCATGGAAGAGTACGAGAAAGCCCTTGTATCATACCAGAACGCCTCCTCCCTCAGTGGCGATGATCCTGACATACTTTGTGGCATGGGGGCCACGCTGACCAGCGTGGACCGCCACGAGGATGCATTAAAATGCTACAAGGCCGCATCCTGTCTCAGACCCGATGATCCGAAGATACTCGTCGGGACGGGGATTGTATTGAACAACATGGGATCCCATGAACATGCATACGACTGTTTTCGTGGTGCGTACGTCCTCAATCAGGCAGAACCCGGACTGACGTTTTGTTTAATAATATCCGGGAGGATCTTGGATGGCGTGGCCGCAGCGGCGTGCAATGAAGGCATCGCCTTAAAGAACCAAGGTGAGTTTGAAGCCGCCCTGACATTGTATGGACTGGCACTAGCGCTAGATTCAGATATGAAGCTTGCCGTCCTTGTAAATAAGGCGATTGCACTGCGTCACCTGAAGCGGTACGAAGAGGCTCTGGTCTGCATAGGGCAGGCGTTAGATCTTAGCCCTGACGATGATGGGATAATACTAAACCAGGCCAACATATTACATGACATAGGGAATTATGAAAGAGAACTCTTGTGTTATGAAAAATTGTTGAAGATCAGTCCTGATGACGCTGTAGTCCTGATGGGTATGGGGCGCGTACTCGCCTGTCTGAAAAAATACGAGGAGGGGCTGGCCTACTGCGAAAAGGCGTTGTCTATTGATCCCCGTAATACGCTATGTTTGAACTACAAGGGGGGTATTCTTTATTTGATGGATCGTAACGATGAGGCGTTGGCATGCTATGAGAAAGCGTTAAAGATCAAGCCAGACGATGTACAGTGTATAATTGGCAAAGTCCGCGCACTCGATAATCTGGATAGACACAAGGAGGGGCTGGCTTGTTTTGAAAACGCACTGGGGATCAAGCCTGGTAATACATACGGCCTCAAAGGCAAAGTATTATCACTTTATAATCTGGGCAAGTATGAGGAGGCCCTTGAATGCTGCTTGGAGGCACAGTCGGCAGATCCGTCTGATGCCGATGCTCTTAGAAGCATGGGGATAATCCTGGGCAGGCTGGGGATGTACAAGGAGGCATTTACGTGCTACAAGACATTACTGGAATCAGACCCGCGCAGCGGGGTCCATGGAACTGCTTTTGTTCAAGATTCCACATGACCGGTTTTCCGTTACCGCCATGAACTAGCCGGTTCTGTAGGATTACGCGTGGATCCGAGATGCGTACAGGTAGATGGTCGCCGGGCCCGGGGACATAGGCGGATCAGGCCGTAGGTCTTACCGCGCCTCTGTCCGCCGCTTGGGGATCCTTCAGGATGGCCCGCCTCACGATCTCCGTGTACGCACCCCTGCGGCCCATCATGCGCCAGTAACGCCGCGGGCATTTAACGATTAACAGGGTGGTTCTGTCCGTCGGGACTCGAGCGCGGACGGCAGGCCGCAGATGGATGGGGAGTGTAGCACGCATAGTACCTGGTGGCCGATGACTGCGGAACCTACAGGATGACAAGGCCCCGGCCTACTGTCCCCCGATCCTCTCCACCGATACCACCGACTCCCCGTAGGTCCTCTCGATGTGCCGCCTGACCTCCTCCTCATCCCCGTCGATGCAGGTGAGCGTCGCCACGAACACGGCCGCCCCCTCCTGGACTGTCCTGGCGTCCATCCACTTTGCCATGTCCCCGGCCACGGCCGTCCCGGCCGCCGCCGACTGGCAGACTATCCTGTACCTGACCTCGACCATCCCCGGTTCCCGTGCCCCGGACGGTTCTGTAAAGTTATCGGATCCCGGGCACGGACAGACTAAATGGGCTGATTGGGCAGGGGATATCGAGGGGGATGGTTTCAGGATCCGATGACCTTGGAGCCCCCGGCCCTACTTGCGCCTTGATCTCACGAGGAGTATGGCCCCGAACGCCGGGATCCCAGCGTACATGCCCGCGTTGAGCATGATGAGGGATATTCCGTACCCGAGCATCTCGGCATCGGTCTCGATGTCGGCGTGGTGCATCAGCGAGAGTGACGAGACCAGCGGGACGATCGAGATCCTGACCAGCTCGCGGAACGCCGGGTGCTCGCGCTGGAGGTCTGCTATGGCAGGCGAGAACGAGTAATAGATATCGTTGAACCAGCCCATGAATGACGAGCCCGACTCTGTGCCCATCACGACGCGGTCGCGGAGCTCGCGCAGCTGCTGCACCTCCTTTGCCATCTCGGTCCCGTACGCGGCAGTCGCTATGAGGCAGCCGCCCTGCGCCGGCGGGGTCGTCGCCGGCTCCGTGTCCATCGGCTCTGCAGGTTCTGTCGGCTCCACGGGCTCTACCGGCTCGACGGGCTCTGGATCAACAGGTTCCACCGGCTCTACCGGATCGGCCGGCTCGACGGGTTCAACTGGCTCAGGTTCTACCGGCTCTACAGGTTCCGGGGCCTCGACCACGGTTATGACGCCGGACGCCCATGGCTGTATCTGTGAAAAGTACATGTACTCGCCTGCCTCTTCCGGGGTCCACTCGAACGACTCGCCCGGTTGTACCGGACCGCTCACAAAGTCATCCGTTGCCTCGTCTATCGTACCTGACTGGAATACCATGATTACCTCGGCCGTGTTCCTAAATATCACCTTGCCACCTACGTCGACCGACGCCCTGTATGGGGTAAAGCACGAATTCGCCTCGCCCTCGCACCCGCCTTGGCCTGGAGGAGTAGAGTCAAAATCATCAATCACCGTTATGACGACCTCGCCGTGGTCGGCCAGGGCCGGCACGCCGGCCATGCCCACTGCCACCGCCGCCAGCACCAGAAGCACCGCCCTCATCGGCCCGCGGCGGGCGGGCGGGGGATAAAAACCTCACTAGGGGGACGGCCCGCGGTGCCGCACGCCATACACACAATAGCGCCCCCCTCCCCCCGATATCCGATGGGCTCCGAGACCCCCGAAGGCCTGACCGCCGAGGCATCCGGCCTCATGGACCGTGGCATGTACCCAGAGGCCCTCGAGAGGATGGACCGGGCCCTGCGCCTTGCCCCCGGCAACCCCGGCCTGCTAGGCAACAAGGCCCTGGTACTGCACGAGATGGGCCGTAACGCCGAGTCCCTCGCGTGCTGCACAGAGGCCCTCGTGGCGCTGCCCGGAGATCCGGGGCTGCTCACCAACGCGGCGCTCGCCCTCTGCGGGCTGGAGCGGTACGAGGAGGCCGTAGTGCGCCTTGACGCGGCGCTAAAGGCGTCACCGGGCCATCCCGCGATACTCTGCACGCGCGCAAGCCCGCTTTTGATGCTCGGAAGGAAGGAGGAGGCGCTCGCCTCGTGCGACGCGGCGCTAAAGAGCGAGCCTGGCAACGCCACCATGCTGGCAAACAGGGCCGCCGTGCTGCACGAGCTCGGGCGCGACGCAGACGCGCTCGCCTGCTGCAAGGAAGCGCTAGAGATTGACCCCGGCGAGGGGCTGGCCCTCGAGATACAAAGGGAGCTAGCGTGATCGCGCTGATACCTCCTGTGTGCACGACCTTGATCGTCAGGGCCGCGCACTGGGACGATCTCCCGCCCCGGTGATGCCGCGCCATATTATGACACCTGCGGGATCGGGCGCGCCGGGATACCCCGCTGTGGGATCCGGCGCATTGAACCCAGCCAAACAGGAGTATGAGTTCAAGTCACCCCTAGGCGGCCAGCACGCGTGCCAGCTGCTCCCCGACGTCGAGGCCCCGCCGGCGCCACGTCAGCAGGCACGTCATGATGGTCCCGAACACCCGCATCCCGTCCAGGCTGCCCATCCGCTGGCGTATCTTGCGGTGGATGACGACGGGCCGCAGGAACCGCTCGGACTCGTTGTTGGTGGGCGGCACCCCGGGATGCTCGACGAACGTGAACAGGTCGCGGGCCGCCCGGTCCAGCGTCCCCCCGAACCTGCACCCGAGGCGCAGGTACCCGTCCGCGATCGACCGCGCCCTGATCTCCAGCATGTCCCGCCCGTCCGGCGGGGCCAGCTTGGCGTCGTGGTACAGCCGGCACAGCATCTCGTACAGCCTGCCGTACCCGGGCGCGTCGTGCTCGCCCCGGGGCCTGATCGCCGGATGCCCGGCCCCGGACGAGGCATGACGGAATCCTCCCGAAAATCCAAAATATCACAATAATAACCACAATACCATATAATAATTACAATTAACAACGACCAATTGTTAAATACTACAACCCTCGTATTCTCGGGCTAATGCTTGGGGGCACGGGAATCTGGTCAAGGGCGCAGGCGCTCGTGGTGATCGCGGTCGCGGCATACCTGATCCCGGAGACGGATGACGCCCGGGCCGCCATACCCGCCCGCCACGTAGAGGCGGGGCTGTTCCTGCACGGCGGGAGCCCGGTGACCGCCCCATGTGATGACGCGGTCAGGACGGCCCCCGGCACCGCCGCGGCCGTCGACCCCGGCGGGCTGCATGCGGTGCTGCTGCTTGACGGGCCAGATGCGGCAACGGCGGATACCAGCCTCGCGTTCTTTGAGGTGCGGTCGGCCTCGTCCGGCGGGACGATCCACGTGTACAACTTTACGCACCAGGGCGGCGAGTACCGCCTGCACGTCCCGCCCGACGCGCTTGCCGGCATATCGGACATGGCGGATCCCGCGGCCGACGAGTACGGCGTGCGGGCGGTGAGCTGGCCGGTCACCATATACGACGGCGGCATATACCAGGCAAAGTACATCGGCAACGAGAACGTGGGCATGGATGACTATGCGACGTTCGGCTCGAACACGGGATGGGCCGTGCTGGGCCAGGCGGTTGTGAGGGGAGGCGGGGGATCCGCCGAGGCGCGGCCGTCCGCCACGGCCGGCGAGCCCGGCTCGGCCTGCGTGGTGTTCGGGACGGCGACGATCAACGACGACGTGGATCCCGTCGCGATACCGAACAGCCCGTACAACATATACCGCGTCGAGCGGGGCGAGACGTTCGAGGACCCCGGCGCCACCTGCTATGACGACACGTCCGGCCCGTACCAGGTATCCGGCGAGCCGTACGCGCACGTCTCGACCTCTGATATCGTGGACGCGCGCGGCGTCCAGGGGATCGACTATGCGTGCGTGGACCTTGCCGGCAACCCGTCCCGGACCGTCCGGACGGACGTCCTCGTCGACGACCTCGGGGAGGACGGGACGGAGCCCGTGGTTACCGTGGTGGGGGACGCGGCGGCCGACGTGCCCAACGGGGAGGGGTACTATGAGGAGGGGGCCGTCTGCAGGGACGGGATCGAGGGGTACCTACCGATCTCGCGGACCATCTACGCCCTCAGGATGCACCCGTTCGAGGAGGGGCGCCCCAACGCCATCGACGCCGGCCTCGCCGCCACCTGGAAGGCCACATACGAGTGCGCCGACTCGAGCGGCAACGTGGGCGTGAACACCCTGCCCGTGCCCAGCGACAACTCTAGGATCGTCCGGACGAACGGGGACGTGGGCGACTTTCTGACGGGCCCCGACCCGGTGCGGATCCGGTCAGGCGGCGAGCTGCCGCGCCCGCTCTCGATACAGTGCTCGCACTCGAACGAGGTGGACCCCGACCCGTGGACCATGGACCTTGAGACTCCCGGCACGAGGACCTACGACTATGAGTGCATCATCAGCAAGGTGGTCATACCGCGCACGTTCATCATCACCGAGGAGGAGCCCGACATCTCCGACGGGCACCCCGTCGTGCGGCTGCTAGGCGACGTCAGGATCAGCCACGGCGACGGGATCCCGTACGTCGAGCGGGGCGCCGTCTGCGGGGATCCCGAGGACGGGGCGCTGCCCGTCACGATCATATATCCGGACGGCGTGGCCGACGGCTCGACCCTGCCGGGGACGGCATCAGAGTTCCACGTCGGGTATGTGTGCGAGGACGCCGCCGGCAACCAGGCGTTCACGTCGCGGACGGCGGTGCTTGACGACCGCCGCGGGCCGGAGATCATCCCCAACCTGGCAAACAACACCGTCCACCAGTGGGCGGCGCAGATGGACCCCGCGCCGGACGCGGAGTGCGCCGACCCGTCGGGAATAAAGTCAAAGAGGGTCGTCCACTCGATAGACGTGGATGCCGTCGGCGGGTATGAGATCAGGTTCGAGTGCACCGACAGCTTTGACAACACGTCGGAGCTGGAGTACAGGTTCCTCGTGGCGGACATGGTACCGCCGACGGCCAGGTTCTCAAGCCCGCACCCGCACCCGCACAACTCCGCCTATGTCCCGCCGGAGGCGATCTGTGATGACAACTATGACGGGGAGGGCTATGCGAGGGCGGCCGCCGAGGGGCCCGTGGACCACCGCGTGCCGGGCGACTATAACGTCACCTACACGTGCACCGACTCGCACGGCAACAGGCTGGTCGCCAACGGGACCGTCTCGGTGGTACCTGACGACGGGCCGCCGGTGATAACGATCCACGGGGAGCCGGAGATGGGGCCTGACCGCGCGGTCGTGCCCGGCCCGTGGGCCACCTGCACGGATTACCCGCCCGGCGGCCCGCCGGAGGGGATCGCGATCCCCATGCACGACCCGCCGCTCAAGGCGCTCCCGGCAAGGTCGTTCGTCGTGGAGATGTCGTACGGGATCCCGGACGGCGGCATGGTGGCGGTCAACGCGACGCTGACGTGCCGCGACGACTCTGGCAACGTCGCCACGCGCGTGGCCAGCGGGACGATCCCGCCTGACGTCACGACGCAGGATCCGGCAACGCCCACCGAGTCGGGTCCGGATCCCCCGGCCGTGCCCGGCCCGTCCAATCCCACCAACAAGACAGATCCGGATCCCGTGACAACCCCGAAGATACCCACCAACAAGACAGGCCCCGATCCCACAACGGCACCCAAGACGCCAACCAACAAGACAAACCCGGATCCCACAACGGCACCCAAGACGCCAACCAACAAGACAAACCCGGATCCCGTGACAACCCCCAAGACGCCCACCAACAAGACGAGCCCGGATCCCACGACGACGCCCAAGACACCCACCAACAAGCCGGATCCCCCGGCCGTCCCCGGCCCGTCCACGCCCACCAACAAGACAAACCCGGATCCCGTGACAACCCCCAAGACACCCACCAACAAGACGAGCCCAGATCCCACGACAACCCCGAAGATACCAACCAACAAGACAAGCCCGGATCCCACGACGACACCAAAGACACCCACCAACAAGACGAGCCCCGACCCCACGGCCGTCCCCGGCCCGTCCACCCCGACCAACAAGACGAGCCCCGACCCCACGGCCGTCCCCGATCCGTCCACCCCGACCAACAAGACGAGCCCGGATCCCGCCACGCCCACCAAGACGCCGACCGGCAACCCGGATCCCATGACGGTGCCGGGACCGGACGCGACGACGCCCACGACGACCGCCGCGCCGGATCCCGCGGCGCCGGATCCTACCGTCACGATCACGCCCGGAGTGACCACGACCACGTTACCCGCGTCGGCAAGGCCCGTCATAACCCTCAACGAGTACGTCCGCCCCGATACGATGGAGCGGATGGGCAACGGGACGGTCCGCCTGGAGCAGGGCGAGCTCTACTGGGAGCCCGGGGCGACCTGCAGGTACGAGGGCGGCGTGCCGGCCGGGGCCGCCAACGCGACGGTCGGCGGGCAGAGGGTGATGACGACCATCCCCGGCACGTACGTGGTCGCCTACATGTGCTCGCTCGGCGGCGCGGATGCAGAGCCGGCGCACAGGACCGTCATAATATCGGGCGAGGACGGCGGCGAGCGGGCCGAGAACCGCCCCGTCTTCATGCGGGACGGGATGCCCGTCTTTGGATCCGTGCAGATCACGCGGGATCCGGGCTCGATCTTCGACGAGGGGAGCATCACGTGCTTGTCGCGCGACGGGAGCCCGATCATGCCGCTTATCACCGCCGCGGCGTTCGGCGAGTCGATCCCGGCGAGGATCCCCGACGCCGAGCGCGGCGACGGCGTGCCGGACATCGCCGTCAGCAACATGGGGATGGCCATGGAGGACGGCGCCACGATGAGGGTGCTTGATACGACCATACGGCACGGCCTGCCGCGGGAGGCCGACGTGGACCTTGACGGCGGGCCGGCCGCGGCCGAGTTCGTCGGCATGTCCCCGCCCGCAAGATACGTGGTAATGTACGACTGCGAGGACCCGGGGAGCGCGGGGCTGGCCTCGCGCGTCTCTGCAGTGATCGTGACAGAGCACGAGTCCCGCGGCGACGACTGGAACATGCACCCGACCTTTGGCACCGACTGGGAGACCAACGAGCGGCTCGTCACGGGCGGGTTCTCGCTGAACGGGGAGCGGCTCGATATCCATGACAACTTCCACCTCGACTTTGAGGGGGCCGTCCTGCGGATCGGCCAGAACAACACAATATCGGTAAAGGTCCACTCGCCGATGCACCTAGAGACGGTCTCGCTCTGGCTGGGCGTCCCCGAGATATCGAGGGTGACGGATGCAGAGGCGGGGATCGAGGTGGACCTCGTGCCCGACTATGCGTCGCCGATCCGCTACGAGGTCACCGGAGTCAGGCACGTCCAGGGCGAGGAGCTAGTCGACGAGGGGGCCACCTCGGTATCGGCCTCGGGCGAGAGGTGCAACACCCTTTACGAGCTGCTCTGCCTCCGCCTCACCATATCGTTTGCGGTCAACGCCCCGCTGGTATCAGGCGTGATGGCGATATCTGCGATGGATACGGACCGCCGCCTGACTACCACCTATGTCAACGAGGGGGTAGAGTTCGAGGGCGAGGCGCTCCTGCCTGCAAGGACGGCCGAGTTTGTCATCAAGAGGGGCAACCAGCACCCGGCAGAGACGATCAAGCTGGTGCAGGAGGACCGCAGGTACAACGTCTGGACCGACCAGGACGGGTTTGCCTGGATGGTCAACGGGTACGGCTCTTGGCTCCAGCTGACGCGGGCGGCGTTCGAGAGGCTCGCCGACCCGGCCATGAACGTGATGACAAGGTCGCACGGCTCTTTCGGGGAGATGGTGGACCATGAGAGGGAGCGGGCGCTCGGCGTGTTTGACTCGGGCGATATCACGAACGGGCCGGGCGGGTCGTTCTCGCTTGACGCGCCGGTCAGGACGGAGCGCCTTGACGGGGCGATGCTCGAGCTGCTGCAGTCCGAGGAGGCGCGGGCGCTCGAGTACCTGCAGCGGATCTCGGGCGGGCCGTGACGGGAGCCGGATTTGATCCCTGAGTATACAGGCTAAATCATGCATTTAATTATCTATGTGCTTTCACTGCGGTGTTAAAACCCTTGTGGCCCTTCCCTTTGGAGCATATCCCTGCTAGCCTCAAGGACAAGATTATACATACATCGTCCAAGCTCTTCAGCCATACCTGCTCCCAGTGTGTCCCCCCTGTTTCGAAGTAGGTCAGCTATATCAAAGGCTCGTATCCTTGCTGCCACCAATATGTTAAGTGGATACGGGGATGCCTCTGACATGTCATATGGGTTCATGGGTATGCCTTTTCTACTATTTTCTTGAGCTATTATACTGTCATGATGCCACCACCTGACCAACTTCTTTTGATGATTCTTACCGTCTATGTGGTAGACAATTATTCGAAGGGATGTTTGAAAGACGTGTCTATACAGCCTCTCAAATAGATTTATCGCCTCCCTTGCTTTTGCCGCTGTATCATTTTTTTGTAGGTGGTAGTTTCTTGCCTCCTCTACGTGTAATGCTGTTACCACGGCCATATTGTATTCGCTACGAAGCAGCTCAGCAATGTCATTGCCTCCAAAGTTCCACCATTCCCATACAGACTGGGGTTCCTGTTCCAGTAATGCCTGATCATCTGGCATGGCGACTGGTACCCCGGTGACTATTTAAGGCTATCCTATCCGGGTTCTGTTAAGTCTTCGGGGGATAGGCACGGGCTAGGCGTGGGCCGATCGAGCAGGTGAACGGCAAGCCAATATAGGGCGATCCCGGACAGCCCAAAATGGGCCTACGTCGGGAGCTGGGAGTCGAGATAAGCCTGTGGCTAAACATACGGCAGCCCCAACATCATCATTTAACCTAGTTTCCATGATTTTATTGTATTTTTGTTTTTACTATTTTGTCTATTTTTTCCTGTATTTCTAATGTTTTTTGAATCGCTCCTGCTGTTTCACAAAACCTTTGGACGTTACCGTATCCCTCACATCCCCTTTTCTTAAGTAAATCCACTAACACTTTTCTCCCACCAACATCAAACCTGTAAACATTATTCGGTATATTCTCAAAATACGCATTATTGTTAATTTTAATTTTGCCCGCTTCAAGTTTAGGAAAACCGTTGTCTACTGACCATCGTTTACCATGAAATTCTCCAATTCTGTGTTTTAATTCAAACGTGTGGTATTTTATTAATTCGTGTCCCAGCTTTGCCAGCATTCTAAATGTCTTTTTGTCAAAAAATGGTATTTTCGGATAATCAAATTTCAGTTGATCTAGAAATACGCGTCGATATTGATTTGAAAACAGAATGGCGTATATGTATGAAAATATATCTTCACCTAACACATCATTCCCATACATCTCTATGATTTTGTTTTTAAAATCAGATTTGTAGTTATAGTCATTCAGAGGTATGTGCCCAGAAGCTCCCAATTCCACCTGTATTTTATTGTCACCATCTTTGTTTAATTTTATGGGATACATGTGTGAAGTTTCAGTACTATCAGCAAATTTATTCGATATTATTCCCTTTGAAACTAAAATTGATGTATATTCGTTCTTTTTTGGAGAACGTGGGAAACACAAGCAATAATTGTCTCCTATTTTGTCAGACCCAAGACTTATCCGTGTACGTGCTACAACGTGATCAGAAAAAAACAGGTATCGGACATCAAATGGACGGTAATACAATGTTTTAATATATGAATCCAACACTTCGTCAACTGTACCACTGGTTTTATCTTGCAACATAATGACTTCATTACGTAGTCTTTTTATTGCTACGGCCACATCAAATTCAGCCTTCATCTTACCGCCGACCTTAATCATGGTATTACGCACGCCCAGTGTTTCTTTTACATCCTCTAATGTCTTTGATTTATCTATAAACAACGATATTTTTTCCTTTAATATGTTTTTATCTATATCCATAACCAAACCATCTCGCTTTGTTATTGTACCCGACATTTTTACATCGAAAATATCATCTATTGGAATGTATTCTGAATATGCTTTATTAGAGTTTATGCAAAATCAACCCTTGGCACGCCCCGAACATGATCGATCCCGTCACATTGCCGTGTAGCAAAGCACGCGATCCCGCCGCGCGCAGGCCGCATCACACGAGCACGCGCGCGGCTCCGC
>UYNY03000027.1 GCA_900620265.3 Nitrosopumilaceae archaeon
GTCGTCTTGCCGCTGCCGGGTATGCCGACCATCAGGACCATCTCCACGGGGGTCCCCCGCGCAATCCCCGTAAATAACGCTGTTCCCCCAAAAGCTATAAAGGATCAGCGGCGCCGGTCAGCCGCCACGGCAAGAAGAAAGGGCAGAAAGCGCGACAGGAGGGAGGCCAAGGCGGCGCGCGCCGCGCAGAGGCCGGCCACGGGACCGTCCACAGGATCGTCCGCCGGGCCGGGCGGACCGACCGGCGGCAGCCCCGGCTCCCTGCGCGCGGCCATCGAGATGAACAACGAGGCCGTCACCCTGGTGCAGACCGGGAGGCACGAGGAGGCCGTCGAGCTATTTGACAGGGCGCTCGAGCTCCGGCCCGGGGATCCGGACGCCCTCTTTAACAAGGCGCAGGCGCTCCACCGGCTGGCGCGCTACGACGAGGCGGCCGCCTGCTATGACGCGGCGCTGGAAAAGGACCCCGCCGACTACCAGGCGCTGATACTAAAGGCGCGGTCGCTCTCCGAGGGCGAGCGGCTCGGCGAGGCGGCCGCCTGCTATGACGCGGCGCTAAAGGCGAGGCCGGGCGGCACCGACGCGCTATCGGGCAAGGGATCGCTGCTCATCGAGATGGGCAGGAACGACGAGGCGATGGGATACCTTGACGAGGCGCTTGAAAAGGACCCCGACGACCTGCACACGCTATACAGCAAGGCGGGCCTGTGCGCAAAGCTCGGCCTACGCAAGGAGTCCGTCGCGTGCTATGACAGGGCGCTAAAGGTCGCCCCGGGAAACCCGTACGTCGAGATGATGAAGGATATGCACTCGAGGATGGCGCTCCTCGAGGAGGGGATCATAAAGCACGCGGCCGGCGACCCGGGCGCCAAGGGGCGGGGCGGCCCCGCGTTCGTCTACGACATGGCGCGGCTCTTTGCGGATACCGGCGAGCACGAGCAGGCCATAGAGTCCATCGACGAGCTTGCCGACGGCGGGGCGGCCGACCCGGACCTGCTGGAGCTAAAGGCCCGCTCGCTGGCGGCGCTTGGGCGCCACGAGGAGGCCGTCTCGGCCCTCGACCGCGTGCTCGCCGCCGAGCCCGGCTCGCACACCGCGCTGTACGGCAAGGGGCTCTCCCTGGCCGCCCTCGGCAGGGCGCCCGATGCCATCGGCTGCTACAAAAAGGCGCTTGATGCCGGCCACGACGCGGCGGAGATCGACGAGGCGATAACCGCCTGCAACCGCGGGGCGCAGCAGCGTGGCCGCCCCGCCTAGCTCGACTTATAAGGTGTGTGGAGGGGGCGGGGGACGATGGTGCCGCCTGCCGCACTCCTGACAGCACTGCTCCCCGCCGTGCTGGCTCTGGCCGCCATGTCCCCCGCGCACGCGCAGGCCGACCAGTACCGCGACCCGGGCATACCGGCGTGGGTGGCAGATGTGGGCATGTCGTATGCGGACGGCGCCATATCCTCTGACGAGCTTGCCGGCGTGGTGTCGTACCTGGTGGAGAGGGGCGCCATCACGATCGCCGACGGCGCTGCCCTTGACAGGTCAGAGTTCCAGGACCGGGAGCCAACATCCTACGTGGAGATGTACATGCAGGACGCAGAATACAGGGAGTCCTTTGATGCGGCGTACCCGGGGCACTCGATATACTATGCCGTGGGCCTGCCGGAGCCTGCCGCCCCCGGCCACACGGCGGTGCTCGGCGTGATAGGACTTGCCGCGTTCGGGTCCGGCATGTCAGAGTCTGCGCTGGTATACTCTGAGCGCATCCTGGTGATAGACCAGTACGACCCGAGCGGCCTTGGGATCGCGGCGGCCAGCCTGAACGACCTTGGCAGGCACGATGAGCTGCCGCCGTACTTTGAGCGGATACTGGAGCTGGATCCGGGACCGGACGACCTGCTGGTGCACGAGCTGCGTGCGCGTGTGCTCGGCGTCTTTGAGATGTACGACGAGGCGCTAGCCCACTATGAGGTGGTGATACGGCTGGATCCTGAGAACTCGGAGGTGCTAGTGAACATGGGCGACATACTGTTCGAGCTGGAGAGATACGATGAGGCAATAGACCGCTATAACGATGCGCTGCAGTGGGATCACGGCAACGAGGAGATAATAGCCAAGAAGAACAATGCCGTTGCCGAGATGGGATCCTAGGGCTAGCGCGGGCCTTGGCGCGCATCCTCTGATTACCGGGTGATTCAGCAGGTGTCGATCCGTGGGCCATTACGCCGACCCCGCCGGATCCCGGGCTGGAGCGGCTCGCGCCTACCGTGGATCGACCACGTGGACGGTCGTGGACGACGGCGTGGACAGGGCCTCGGGGGTGTTTACCAGCGAGGACCATACGAACGTGGCGACCTCGTACCTGCCGGGCTTTTCGGGCACCCATGAGACGGACGGCCGAAGCTCGCCGTTTGCGGCCACGTCCTCTATGGCCCACGTGATGTACGCTATGTCGCCCGACTCGTCTGTTATCCGGACGATATAGACGTGCCTCTGGTCCCTGTCCTGGTTGTTGGTAATCCTGCTCGTCACCTCCACCTCTTGGCCGGCCCTTATCTCCCCGTCCCCTACTGCCGGCCTGCCGAGGGAGATCTTTTCAATGGCCGGAATGTCCCCTTCCACGTCTACCGCAAAGATGGCCGGAGCCGCAAGCTGCCTTGTGCTCTCCGCCGACGGCCTTGCAGACACGGTTACCATGTACGTGCCGGGCTCCTTGGGTGTCCATGAAAGCCCGGAGCTTGCCGACGCCCACGGGGCCAGCTGCGTGACACGGTGCATCGTCTCCGTGTCTCCCCCTCCCTGGATCTCCGCCACGTACGCGAACTCCTGGAACCGGTCCACGTTGTTGCTGAACGTGGCTGTCAGGCGGACGCGTTCCCCGGAATCCACCGACAACATCCTGTTCCCGGACGAGTCTGTTATGCGCGCCTCCGAGATCCCCATCTGCATGCCGGATGCCTGCCTCGGGGCCCTGTCGGCGGCCGGCTCCGGCTCCGGCTCCGGCTCCGGAGGGGGCGCCTGCCCCCCGATGCGCGCAGTTGCCGTCACGGTGACCTTGTCGCCCATCCTGTGCGGCTTTGGCATGGTCGCGTCCACATACGAGGCGGTTACGGTGTCCCCTCCGGACGCGCGCAGGCTCCTGTATTCGGCAGACTCCCCGGAGAGGAGGACGCGCCCCTCGAATATCCCGGACGCCTTGGAGGTCTCGCGCACAAGTATCGGGACGCCGCCCGGATCCGAGCCGGACGCCACGGTGACCTCAAAGTCCTCGACATGTCCGGGCCTCAGGTTCCTGTCGGGGTCTATTATCCTCAGAACCCCGACATCGCCCGCCGCGTATGGCTCCCCCGTCCATTCCGCCTCTCCCTCGTTCCACCGTATGGGCGCCGAGCCCGTAAGGATCTTGTCCGTCTCGTACTCGTATGATACGGTGATCTCATCGTCACTTCCCGCTGGCAGGACGCCGTCCGTCGGGCCGGTCCCGGAGGGGCCCCTTTGGATGACGGCGGTGTCCGGCAACTTGTAGCTCGTGCCCCCGAGCGTGACGGATCCCGTGAATATCCCCGTGTTGATCCCCGCCTCCCTCAGTATGTAGCTGTCGATCCTCCCCCCCTTTGTGTACACGGACAGCGGGCCGCCGCCCTCTGCGCCCCCTATGGTGTCTATCGCGGTCTTGTCAAAGTTACGCCCGCGATCCGTGACGGTTATGAACACCGAGTCTGTCCACGTGTAGACCCTTTGATCCAGCTCGATGGTGATGGTGCCGCGTCCCGCGGGGGCCGTCTCCGTGACGGGGCCGCGTCCCGCGGGGGCCTCCTGCGTGATGGCGGCCGTGGCGGTTATGTCGATCCTGCTGCCCCGGGCGTCTGAGCTCGGGAGGGTCTGGTCACTGTATGTCGCCGTTACGGTGTCGCCTCCCCTGACATGGAGCCTGCCCGCGGCCTGCCTGCCCTCCGCAAACTCGACCGTCCCCTCGAATATCCCGGACGCCGCGCCGGTCTCCGTCACGGATATCTTCATCCCGGCCGGGCTGGCTCTGGACTTTACCGTGATCTCGAACCTGTCTATGGCCGTGGGGGACGTGTTCATGTCGGGATCTATGACGCGCACGATGCCCGCGCCGTCGCCGTCGTACGATCCCTTCGACCACTCCACCTCGCCTACGTTCCACCGGATCAACGACGATACTATGGTGTAACCGCCGTCGGCATCCGTGTATACCACGGTAATCTCGTCGTTGTCACTAGCTGGCAGCAGGCCGTCCGTCGGCCCGATCCCCGACGGCCCGCGCACGGTGGCCCTGACGGGCAGGTAGTCAAACCCGGTCAGCGTGACCTCGCCCACAAAGATGCCGGTGTCGCGGCCTGTCTCCTCCAGCGCGTAGCCATAGATGGTGTCATCTGTAGTGTATATCTGCAGCTCTCCAACTTCGTCCCCGATGTAGTCTATGCGGTTGCCGTCAAGGTTGCCGCCACGATCCACTATGGTGATAAAGACCCTGTCTGTCCACGTGTACACCCTTTGATCCAGCTCTATGGTGGCGCCAAACGCCGCAAACGCCGGTGCTGCAACGAGGCCGAGGACTGCTAGCATGATGGCTGGTAAGTATGCCGTGCGCGGGCCGCCGACACCCGATCTATAAATACCATGATCGGGCATCCCCGGGGCGGGCCGCCTGCCCGCCCCCGCGGAACCGGCAGGCGGCGCGGTGTGTGGACTGCCCCGGTGTGAGGACTCAATGACGATCCCAGCCGCCGGGCCCCCATGTCAGGCCCCCGCGTAGCCCGGGGGCCGATCCGGCGTGTCAGGACGTACCGCGGGAGTAAGCAGTGTTTTTATGCAAAGCGGACGCATGGTACGGCATGGCAGGACCGGCGGATCCGAGAATGGTGCCGCGCGGCGCGCCCATGCCCCCAGCTATAGGCGCGCAGCGCCCGGCGGCCGGCCCTGTCTTTACGATTTACGCGCCCGCGGGGGCCCGGTGAGGATGCGCGCGGCCGCCGCCGCGCTACTCGCCGCCGCGGCGCTGTCGGCCGGCCTGCACCAGCACGCGCTTGGGGACGGCAACCCTGCCCGGGACGGCGGCCCGGCCGACGAGTACGAGCTCGCGTTCGAGGATCTGAGCGGCATGCTGCTTGGCGCGTGGGAGGATCTGGATCTGCGCGGCGTTGATCCGGCCCTGGATCCGCCGCTGATCCACGGGCATCCCGTCCTCTCGGCCGGGTTCACCCCGGGGACCGAGCTCTTCATCGGCGTAGCCACGGACTATATGGACCGGTCCGATCTCGTGGCCGACGCGTTCCAGCGCGCCTACCCGGGGCTGGCCATCAGGGTCGGCGCGGTGTACGTGGAGGCCTTTGACGGCTGGGAGGACGGCCCGCCGCACGCCGGTGCCTGGAACCGGACCATCCAGGATGCCGGGCTCACCGATCTTGATCTGTATGACCTGTTGTTTCCAAACGCCACGGGCGTCCCCGACTATGCAAAGCGCCAGGTCGTAAACAACATGATGAATGACGTCCCCGAGCCGCTCCCGGTCCCGGCCGGCCAGGCGGAGCTGGCCGAAATGGTCGCCAGGATCGTCCCGGAGATTAGGAATGCAACCGATCCGGACCTCCGGATGCAGCTGCACCGCGAGCTGGACCTGCTGCACGTGCGGCTGCTCAGGACGGGGGCCGTGCTCACCGAGGACTATGCCGGGAACCGGCAGGTGTGGATGAGGGTGATGGACTTTTACCACGGCATGTCCGACCTTGACGCCGCGGCGCTGCCGGCGATATCGCACGGCGGGCACCCCGTCGGCGTAGTAGCCGTGCTTGACTCGCAGCCGGCCGAGCTCGGGGTGGCATACGCGGGCGCGGGCCCCCTGCGCGTCCACGCGGACCGGGCGGCCGCCGGCGTCCCGGTGTCCGTCATGGATGTTGGCAACGGGACGGCCGTCATTACCGTCGGCCCCGGCATGCCGCCCGGGGACAGCCTCCTCTGGGTCGGGACCGGCGCGGACGTCCACGCGCCGCTCGTCGTGCGCGTCCCGTGATCCGGTTATATTGTCGGACGAACGGATCCGGCCGCATGGAGACGCGCACCGCCGGCCCGCCCCGCGCATCGCCGGCCGGGCGGCGCGAACCATAGGGCGCCGCCGTGGACCCCGCACGCCGGAAGAGGCTGCACTACCTGCTGCTCGCCTCGGCGCTGGTCCTCTCCTCCTACGTGCACGTGTGGAACCCGGCCGGGTTCCCGGACATCTTCTTTGACGAGGGGGTCTACATGCGGAGGGCGGTGAACATGATAGAGACGGGCAGCCCGCAGGAGGGCGGGTTCTACGACCACCCGTACTGGGGGCAGATGGTGCTGGCAGGTGTCCTCTGGGCGGCGGGCCTCCCGGAGGCGGCCGAGCAGGACCTCGAGCTCACGTATATGGTGCCCCGGGTCCTGATGGGGGCCCTTGCCGTGCTCGATACGCTCCTCATATACAAGATCACCGAGAAGCGGTTCGGGAGGCGGGCCGCCGCCGTGGCCGCAATCCTGTTTGCCGTGATGCCCGTGACGTGGATGCTCCGGCGCATACTGCTTGACACGATACTGCTCCCGTTCATGCTCGCCTCGGTGCTGCTCGCAATGCACTCGGGCGGCCGCCGCCACGGCAGGCTGCTCGTGGCAGGATCGGCCGCGCTGCTAGGTCTTGCGATATTCACAAAGGTGACGGCCGTTACCATGATACCGGTGGTCGGATACCTAGTGTATTCGGCGCGCGGCGGGAGGCCGCTCCTCGGGTGGCTCGGGCCCGTGCTGGCAATCCCGATGGCGTGGCCGGCCGCGGCGCTCGCGCTCGGCCAGCTGGACTCTTGGATGCGCGACGTTCTCTGGCAGGCCGGCCGGGGGTCGGGCGGCATGATCCAGGTGGTAGAGTCACTCTTCAGGATGGATCCCGTATCGGCGTCCATAGCCGCCGCGTCGCTGGCGTTCGCCGCGTACAGGAGGGACGCGTTCCTGCTGCTCTGGTCCGTCCCGTTCCTTGTATTCGTCGGATCCGTGGGGTTCCTCCAGTACTTTCACTTTGTGCTTGTGTTTCCCGCCGCGTGCGCCGCGGCCGGGCTCGCGGCGGACTGCTGCCTCGGGAGGATCCGCGACAGGATCCGTGATCCCGCGCTCGTCGCGGCCGTCGCGGCCGCGGCCGTGTTCGGCGGCATATCGTCGGGACTGCTGGTGTCAGAGGACCTTACTGCCGGGCAGTTCCGGGTGATGGGGATGCTTGGCGAGAACCTTGACGGCGGCGCGACGCTTCTTGCCGGCCCCGTGTACTCGTGGGTCGCCTCGGACGTGCTCGGCCTTGGCGGCGTGCCCCCCGACTATTCCGTCGTCCTCTTCGAGCCGGCGCCCGCCGGGGACCTTGTGCTGGTGGCCGACCCGCACTTTGTGCTGGACATCCCGCGCGGGCAGTCCCTGGCCGACCTGTACGACGGCCTTGAGCGCGTGGCCCTGGTCGAGCACCCGATAATCCGCGACACGGGGGCGTTCCCGTACGGGAGCCTCTCGCACATGGGCGAGGGGAGGGAGATCGAGATAAGGGACAGCCGCGGGGAGGCGTGGGCGTCCCCGTGACGACCCCCCCGTGCCTGACGGCCCTCCCCGCGTTAAGTGCCACTATACGCGACAATAGGATCCCTTATGTATCCCCCCGGGGCAGGCACGGGCATGGCAAAGACGCGGCTCCGGTGCAGGGAGTGCGGCACCGAGGCGGAGCCGGGCTTTAGGTACGTCTGCGACGAGTGCTTTGGGCCCCTTGATGTAGCGTATGACATACCCCGGCTCACCCCCGACTCGTTTGACGGGCGCGACCAGACCTACTGGAGGTACTTTGAGCTGCTGCCACTCGAGTCAAGGTCCAGCATCATCAGCATCGGGGCCGGGATGACCCCGCTGGTCCACGCCGAGCGCCTCGGCAGGGAGCTTGGGCTTGACAGGGTCTTCATCAAGAACGACTCTGTCAACCCGTCGTTCTCGTTCAAGGACAGGCCGGCCGGCGTGGCAGTGTCAAAGGCCGGCGAGCTTGGGATCCGCGAGGTGGGGTGCGCCTCGACGGGCAACCTGGCGTCCGCCACGGCGGCGCACGCCGCAAAGGGCGGGCTCCCGTGCCACATCTATGCGCCGCGCGACATCGAGACGGCAAAGATAGCCCAGGCGCTCTCGTACGGCGCCGACTATGTGGCCGTCGACGGCACGTACGACGACGCCAACAGGATCGCCGCGCGCGAGGGCGACAGCCGCGGGTACGGGATCGTCAACATCAACATGAGGTCGTACTATGTCGAGGGATCAAAGACGCTGGCGTTCGAGGCGGCCGAGCAGTCCGGCTGGCGCGTGCCGGACCACCTGGTGGTGCCGGTGGGCAGCGGCGCCATGCTGAACGCGATCTGCAAGGGGTTCGAGGAGCTAGAGTCGGCCTCGCTGCTGCGCGGCGTATCTGACATGCACGTGACGGCCGCGCAGCCGCGCGGGTGCGCCCCGGTGGTCGACGCGTTCCGCGGCGGCGGCCCCGTCAGGCCGGTCGAGCGCCCCGATACCGTCGCAAAGAGCCTCGCCATCGGGGATCCGGGCGACGGCAGGTACGTGCTCGGCCGGATAAAGCAGTACGGCGGCCACGCGGACGACGCCACCGACCGGGAGATACTTGACGCGATACTGCTGCTTGCAAGGACGGAGGGGATATTCACCGAGCCGGCCGGCGGCGTCTCCGTCGCCGTCCTCAAAAAGATGGCCGAGCAGGGGATCATAAAGAGGGACGAGACGGTCGTCTGCTATGTGACCGGGAACGGCCTCAAGGCAGTCGAGCCCCTGATGGGGCTCCTCCCGGAGCCGAGGATCGTCGGGGCCGACAGGATCAGGGCGGTGGCAAGGTAGTGGCGTCCATCACGTTCGTCATCCCCTCCATACTGAACCCGGGGGGCGGGGAGAGGCGCGAGGAGATGGAGGCCGGGTCCATCGGGGAGGCGTTCTCAAAGGCGGCCGAGGTGATGGGCGACTCGTTCAAACGCAAGGTGCTCGAGGCCGACGGGACGCCGCGCCAGCTGGTCAACGTCTACATCAACGGCAAGAACGCAAAGTTCACCGACGGGACGCTCTCTGACGGCGACGAGGTCTACATACTGCCCGCCGTGGCCGGCGGCTCGGCGGACCTCTCGAGGGAGGAGCTTGACAGGTACTCGAGGCAGGTCATGCTGGACGAGATCGGGTACGGGGGGCAGCTAAAGCTAAGGGGCGCGCGCATCTGCATCGCCGGCTCCGGCGGCCTCGGCAACCCCGTCGCGACGCGCCTTGCCGCGATGGGCGCCGGCTGCCTGCGCATAGTGGACCGCGATATAGTGGAGGCCTCCAACCTGCACCGGCAGACGCTCTTTGACGACGGGGACGTCGGGTCGGTAAAGGTGGAGGCGGCCGCCGCAAAGCTGCGCAGGATGGCGCCCTCGTGCAGGATAGAGGAGCTGGCAGTATCCATCAACGACGGCAGCGCGCGCGAGGTCGTAGAGGGGTGCGACGTGGTGGTCGACGCGCTGGACAGCGTCAACGCCAGGTACGCGCTCAACAGGGCCTGCATAGACCTCGGTATCCCGCTCGTGACGGGCGCGGCGGTCGGCGTCACCGGGCAGGTATTCACCGTGCTTCCCGGCAGGACCGCCTGCTATAACTGCATATTCCCCGGCCTGGACGAGGACTCGATGCCCACGTGCAGCATCGAGGGCGTGCACCCCTCGATACTGTCGGTGGTCGGCGGCATCGAGGTGGCAGAGGCCGCGCGCGTGGTGATGGGCCGCGAGCCGGCGCTCTCGCGCAGGATCCTGCACATCGACCTCGAGTCCATGGAGTTTACCAGCACCGCCATAGAGCGCGTCCCCGAGTGCCCCGTCTGCGGGGACGCGAGGCAGGAGGCCGAGCCATCAAAGGATCTCGTCCTCGAGGAGCTCTGCGGCAGGCACGGCGGCAAGAGGACGTACTCGATAACGCCCGGCGGCAGGGTGGACCTTGACGTCGAGGCCGTCGCGGCCGCCGGCAGGGAGCGCGGGTTTGCGGTCGAGAACCTCGGCGACCTCGGCATATCGCTGAGGAACGAGGACGTCTCCGTCTCGATAATGCGGCGCGGCTCTGCCGTGATAGTGGGCCCGGGGGACGAGTCGGGCGCAGTCTCGCTCTACAGGACGCTCGTCGGCGGAGAGGCAGCATAGGTGTCGCGCCAGCACGGCGCCGCGGCCCTGCTGCTCGCCGCCCTCGTGGCCGCCCCGGCGCTCCACGGCGCGTCTGCGGCGCTCGAGGCGTCCACCAACGGCCCCGTCTACGCGCCCGGCCACCCGCTCCAGGTCTTCGGGACCGGGCTGCCCGGCGAGAACCTGGTGGTCAGGCTCTTTGCGCCCGACGATACCATCGCAAAGTTCGACCAGCTCGCGGCCGGCGAGGACGGCTCGTTCAGCTACCAGCTGATGGTCTGGCCCGAGCCGTCGGCCCGGCTGCCGTACGGCACGTACACCGTCGAGGTGATAAGCACGGAGCAGGACGGCGCGTCGTCGCGCATCGACGTAAAGTTCGCGCCGACCTCGGAGCTCGAGGGCGTGCCCGTCGAGCGCAGCCTGAGCGCCCTCGTCTTCGCGCCCGAGAGCTCGGCAGTCGACCGCCCGGTGCGCGTCTTTGTCCAGGTGACCAGCGACGGCCTGCTCATCGGCAACGATCCGGCGGAGCTGCTGCGCACCTCGCACGTCCACCTCCCATCCGGCAGGTCGGTCCCGCTCTCCGGCCAGTTTGACACGCTCCACCAGGGGCTCTACTATGCCGACTATGTGCCCGACGAGGAGGGGACGCACGTCTTCCACGTCGTGGCGTTCCACCAGGGCGGCACCTCGCACGGGTCGGCGGCCACCTCGGTGCTCAGCCAGGACATCGGCGGCATCTCGGACCAGATACTGGCGCTCAACACTATACTGGCCGAGACGTCCGGCGAGCTTGACACCCTCGAGTCCGAGATAACGGGGTTTGACGCGACGCTGGTCCGGGCCAGCGCCCAGATAGACGAGACGATCGGGAACATCGGCGAGGCCTCCTCGCAGCTCAACGCCCTGCTGCTGCCCATAATCGCCTCGATCGGCCTCATCGTGGCGCTCCAGATCACCATACTGGCACGCGGCAGGTAGGGGCACGTGCGGGGCCGGCGGCGCGTGCCTCGAACCCGCAGTAAAATCCCACGGGGACCCGGGGTGTACTGGCATCATCCGGGTGCCCGGCACGAGGCGGCACGGGGAACCGTGATGC